>REEE01000088.1 GCA_007695245.1 Candidatus Competibacteraceae bacterium
CCCGCTTGTCGCTGTCGGGTTTCGTCGCCGTCGCGCGCTTTTCCTCGCCCGCCGCCGCGGGCGTGTTCGCCCGTTCGTGGGGGCGCCGTTTGCCAGCTCGCCCCGGTTTTTGCGCCGTGCGTCGGGTGGTCGTCGGCTCGCGCGTGGCCTGGTGCGTGTCCGTCCCGGTCTGCCCGTGCCTGCCGCCCTGCCGCTCGGGTTTGGCCGCCCTGGTGGCCGCTCGCGCCGCGTCGGTCGCGCCGTTCGCCCTGGCCGCTTAGGTGGCCGCTCTTTCCCTGTCCGCGGCCGGTCGCCGGCCGCTTTTCCCTCGGAGGTGTGCCGTGTCTCCTCGTTCTCGTTCTCGTTCGCTGTCGCTCGCGGTTGCTCGTCGCCGGTCCCTTCGGTTGCTCCGGGTTCGTCTCGTGTTCGCTGGGTCGTGCCCGTTTTGCGGCCGGTCGCTGCTGGTGTGTCGCCCGGCGTGGCCGGGTCTGCCGGTCGTGGCCCCGCTCGCCGGTTGCTTCGTCGGTCCGGTCGCGTCCCTGCCCCTGGTCTTTGGGGCTTGACGTGGCCCTGTCGGTGTTCGCGGCCGGGCTGGCGCCCGGCTGCGCGCCCTGGTCGCCCTGGCCCCGCCGCCCCGGCGTGTTGCTGGTGGCCTGTCCCTCGCGGCTGGCCGCCGAGCATTGCCGCCGCCGCGCCCGGTTTTTCGGTCTCCGAGTCGCTGGCCCTGCGGCCAGCCCTGCTGGTTGGTTGCTCGCTGTGGCGCGCGCCCCGCGCCCGGCCCCGGCCCTCACCCCTGTTTCCTTTCGTTTCGCCGGCCCCCCCGCTCTTGCCGCGCGCCCTGGCGCGCCCTGGCGCGCGTCGTTCGGCGTTCCGCCGCGCGGTGGTTCTTCTCGCACTTCTCCTCGTTCGGCGCCCGCCTTTTCTCTCCGCCAGGGCCAGCTTTTTTAGGCGCTCTTTTCTCTGTATCACTCCGGTTTTTATCAGAATTAGTTGGTTTTTCTTTCTGTATTTTGTTACTATTAGTAACCGGATTTTAGTCTTAATGTATTTCCCTCCCCCTTGGCACAGGGGGTTCACCAGCAAGGCAACTGCGAGGAGTAAACCATGTCTGCTTCATTCGGTATTTTTGACGTTCATCGGGTTGAGATTTCGGCCTATTCGGCACCTCTTTCGGGTATCGGCGGTAAAAGCCGGATGCACTGTCAGCGGCTGGAATTATTCGACGCCACCAACCAGAAGATCGGCGATGTCACGCTGTATCTGGATCAGCCGCTGTCGGCGATCGCTATCGGCGATCTCTCCCAACTGGACGGATTCGTTTCGCCCCCCGTTCGCTCCACTCCGGTCTTGCATTCGCTCGACTTTGCCTGAGGCCCTTCGCCCCGGCCGTTGGTCGGCCGGGGCTTCGTCACCGAGAGGAGATCATCAATGAACATGCCCTGCATCGTCACCCTGGATTTAGCTCGCCATCTTCGCCACCTGGACGCCCAGGACGCCCAGGACGCCCAGGATCTTCGCGTTCAGGAGCTGCTGGAAGAACGGCGCCGGCATCTGCTGGAGGACCGCCCCGGCTTGAGTCTGGTCACCGAGGCGCTCTACACCGATGAGATCGGTTATCCGCTGGATGACGCCCTGTTCGCGCTCTGCGTGGCGTGGCGGAAGGGCGCGGGGGTGATGGACGCCGCCGCCGATTTGGTGGTGGTGATTCGCGAGAAAGCGGAGCGGATGGCCCGGGAGTGGGCCGGTGAGGAAGTCGCGCGGGACCTCGAAGCGGTGCCGGATCCGGATTACGACATTCCCTGGTGATCGGTTGGCCTTGGGGGGTGGCACCCCCCCAAGGCCGGTTCAGTGCCCGCATGGGTAGCAAGCAACTGAGAGGAAAAATCATCATGTCATTCCAGAAAGCGCAACGCAAGCAAGCCAAGCTCCGGCTGGCCCTGGCCGGCCCGTCCGGCAGCGGCAAGACCTATTCTTCCCTGCTCATCGCCCAGGGGCTGGCTCCCGAGGGGCGCATCGCCCTGATCGACACCGAACGCGGCAGCGGCGAGCTGTACTCGGACCTGGCGGATTACGACGCGGCCCCCCTCGCGCCGCCGTTCACCCCAGAGCGGTACATCCAACTGATTCATGAAGCGGAACAGGCCGGCTATGCCGTGCTGATCATCGACTCGTTGAGTCACGCCTGGACCGGACAGGGCGGCGTGCTGGACCTGCACGACAAGGCCACCCTGGCGTCCCGCAGCGGCAACAGCTTCATGTCCTGGCGCGAAGTGACGCCCCTCCATAACGCCCTGGTCGATGCGATCATCGGCGCCAACCTGCACGTCATCGCCACCATGCGCACCAAAACCGCCTACGACCTGGTCGACGACGGGAAGGGCGGCAAGCGGCCGATCAAGGTCGGTTTGGCCCCGGTGCAACGCGAGGGGATGGAATACGAGTTCACGGTGGTCATGGATTTGAGCGTGGACAGCCACATCGCCACCGCCGCCAAGGACCGGACCCGCCTGTTCGACGGCCGGCACTTCACTCCAACGCCGGACACCGGGGCGACGTTGCGGGCGTGGCTGGACAGCGGGGTCGATCCGGTCGAAGCCAGCCGGGCGCGGCTGGACGCCCTCAAGGCGCAGGCGGACGCGATCGACAACGTGCCCCACCTGGAAAACTGGTGGCGGGCGCGGCAGGGCGAGATCCTCACCCTGCTGCCGGTCGACCGGGAACGGTTGACGGCCCATTGCGCGATCCGCAAGGGCGCGATTCTGGAGGCGCTGACGCCGAAGCCGGAAGGCCGGCGCAAGGGCCGGGGCAACGGTGAAGATCGCACCGCGCCCGCCGCCGCGATTCCCGCCGAGCAAGCCGCCTAACACCACCGGGGCGGGGCGACCCGCCCCCCAGGAGCACCGCCATGAACGCACCCGCCAACACGAGCACCCTGCGGCTATACCAGATCGCCGACGACTATTTGACCGCCCTGGACGCCCTGGCCGAACTGGACGACCTCCCCGCCGAGGCTATCGCCGACACCCTGGAAGGACTGGCCGGCACCTTCCAGGACAAGGCCGCGAACGTCGCCGCCTACATCCGCACCCTGGACGCCGAAGCCGCCGCCATCGCCGCCGCCCGCCAGGCGATGGAACGGCGGCAAGGTGCCCTGGAGCGCCACGCCGGCCGCTTGCGCGACTACCTGAAGGGCCAGATGGAACGCACCGGCATCCCCCGCGTGAAGAACCCCTGGGTGGCCGTGCGCGTCCAGCCCAACCCGCAGAGCGTGGTGATCGAGGATGAATCGTTGCTGCCGAAGTGCTTCAAAGAATCAATTACCACGGTGAAACTCCTCAAGGCGGAGATCGGGAAAGCCCTGAAGGCCGGCAAGCCCGTGACCGGCGCCCGTCTGGAGCGGACCACCCGGCTGGTGATTCAATAACCGAAACCGAGAGGCGCCCGACCGCAAGGCCGGGTGAAGACCCCCATGATTGAGATGACCCATCCTCCCAACGTCTTTCAGGCCGTGCTGTGGTCGGAGACCAACCAGCCGCTATTGCGCGCGCTGTGCTTGGTAGAGGACGGCGGAATTCCGGTCAATCTGTATTACGAGCCGGAGAATCCCGCCGACGGCAAGGCGGTGATGATCGTGCTGGACAGCCGGACCCTGCGCCAGATGTTGGGCGCTAGTCCAGTTTTCGTGGGCGCCGAACAGCGGGAGGAGCCAGCGTTGTGGCGACTGGGCTACATCCGCCGCGACGACCCCGGCCGGGACGCCCTCTGGACGCGCGTTGCCGAGCGTGACGCCCCGCTGCCCGCCTCCCTGAACTGGGAGCACCACGGTTGGCGGATCCGGGTGTACGCGCCCGATCCCGACGCCGGGGATTGCGACATTCTGTTTTGACCCCGCCCCGGCCGCGGGAGCGACGCCGCGGCCGGGTAACCTCCGACCCGCCGCAGGCAGGCCCGACCCCGAGCGGCTACGGGACGCCGCGGCGACCACCGAACCGAAAAGACCAGGCCCGAGCCTCGCGAACCGGATGCGGCGGCTCGCGCGGGCGCGGCGGCCGTCTCGCTGCGCTCGTGCCGCCGCATCCCGCGCCGCCCCCGCGCCGGAGAACCCGCGCCGGCCACCAGCGCCCGCATACGCGCCGGCTCGCTGCGCTCCCCCGCGCGAAAAGACCAGGCTCAATGGTTGGTGGCCGGTCGCGCCGGGTCGCTGCGCTCCCCCGCGCTCCCGTGAACCCGCACCGACCATCAACGGCCGCTCATGCGCCGGGTCGCTGCGCTCCCCAGCGCCCAGGGCAACGCTTCCGGGTTGGCCCTGGTTCCCGCACTCGGTTCGGGCGGGTCGCGGGAGAGCGGCAAAAAGACGCCGCCCTCCCGCGCCTGTCGCCCGAACCTCGTGCAGATGCCGGGGGGAAAACCCCAGGCTCAAGCAGCGGTGGCGGTTCGCGGCAGCTACGCGGGCCGGGCGCGCACGAAAAGACGGCGCGCGCCCACCCGCTACGCTCCCGCTCCCGTGAACCAGCGTCGGCCATCAACCGCCCAGGGCGCGCCTTCTCGCTACGCTCGAAAGCGCCAAAAACCCCAGGCCCAGGCCGTGTCGCGCGGTCGCGGCAGCTACGCGGGCCGGGCGCGCACGAAAAGACGGCGCGCGCCCACCCGCTACGCTCTCGCTCCCGTGAACCCGAGCCGGCGCTCATCGGCCGCAGAGGCGCGCCTGTTCGCTACGCTCACACGCGCCAGGGCGTCGCTCCCGGCGTTCTTCGAGGTTCTCCCTGCTTCGGTTCGCGCGGGTCCGGGAGCGGGCAAAAAGCCGCCCGCTCCCGGCCCTGTGCGCGAACCTCGCAGGATGCGGCGGCGGTTTTAGGCTCCAGGCTCCAGCGGGGTCGCGCGGTGCGGTCGCGCGCTTATGGGCCGGGGCCGCACGATGAAGCGCGCGCGGCCCCAGGCCCAGCGCGCCACCTCCCGACCATCAGCGCCGGCGCTCATCGGCCGCGGGGCGCGCCGGCTACGCCCGCGCGCAGGGCGGCGCTTCCGGGTTGGCCCTGGTTCCCCGCGCTGGTTCGGGGCGTGGGTGCGGGAGCGGCAAAAAGCCGCCGCTCCCGCACCCGGTCGCCCCGAACCGCGCTTGCATTCGGCGGGGCTGGGCCAGGTTCGGGCTTGGGGCGGGCCGGACGCGGCGGCTGCACCCCCGCGCGGGAACGCGGCGCGGGAGCCGGCGACCACCGAACCGCCGCGCCCGGGACGGCACCGCCGAAAACCCGCTGGAGAACGAGGCCCCCCCGCGAAAATTCAAGATTAGACTTATTATCAGGAATTTTCAAAATTAGCCAGCGTTAGGCAAGGATAGTCATCCTCGGGTATGCTTCACCCTGGGCAAACCACAGGAAATCACCATGCAGGACTTCTTCAGCATTCAAGACCTGGCCGACCGCTGGCGGGTCAGCACGTCCACCGTGCGCCGCATGATCGCCAGCGGCGAACTGGCGAAGGTTTATATCTCCGCGCAGGTGCGCATCGAAGGCGCGGAAGTGGAGCGGTTGGAGGGTCTGGCGCGGCGCAAGGCGAAGCAGGAGACCCCGCCATGACCCCGAGCTACCAGACCTTCCTTAATCTGGCCGAGGCCGATTCAGCCGTTATCACTCGGCTGGAGGGCGAGCCGGTCCGCTGGTACGTGATGCTCAGAAACGCCACCCATCAGCGGGTCGCCGGCGCGACCGACCGCGACGGCTGGATGCTGTTGTGGAGCGACCGCGACGCAGCGATGGACTGGCTACGGGAGCAACGGCCGGACCTGGTGGCGGCACAGGCGAGGGACGCCGACTAAGCGGCACGAACCCACATGCAGCGCGAAGGCGACGCAGGGCCAGCGGGCGACGCGGAGCGGCAGCGGCGGCAGCGCCGCCGCGCCGCCCGCCAGGGCGGCAGGAGAAACCCCGGCCA
>REEE01000242.1 GCA_007695245.1 Candidatus Competibacteraceae bacterium
CAGGGCAATACCCGCCTGATGATGATCGGGATTTTTGAACTCATGGCCTATATCTCCACTCACTTCACCTTGCAACCTGGCGACATCGTGCTGACCGGCACGCCAGCCGGCGTCGGGTCGCTGCGCTCCGGCGATGCGCTGGTTTTGCGTCTCGCCGGCCATGAGTTCTCCGCCCAGGTCGCTTGATCTCACGGTTTTCTCGCCGGACCGGGACGATAGTCTGACTGATATCTCAATGAATATTCTGATTATTTATGCCCATCCCAACCCCAGTAGTTTCAATCACGCCATTTTGGAAACCCTGGATGCCGCCCTGCGCGAACACGGTCACGTCACCCGTGTCCACGATCTTTATCAAATGCGGTTCCGGGCCGTGCTGGACAGCGAAGATCTGCTCCGCAACTGGCGCGGCGACCTGCCGGACGAAATTCTGCGGGAACACGAAGCCGTCCTCTGGGCGCAAGGACTGGTCTTCATCTACCCGATCTGGTGGTTCGGTCCACCGGCGATTCTGAAGGGCTGGATCGACCGGGTGTTCGTGCGCAAGTTCGCCTTCGACTTCACCGCCGCCGGCATGGAAGGATTGCTCGCTCACGACCACGCCCTCGTCATCAATACCCTGGGTGGCGACGAAACACTCTACCAGCGCGAACGCTGGCACGAACTGCTGGTCCGGCCGATGGTCGAGGGCGTATTGAACGCTTGCGGCGTCCGCGACGTCGTTTACCGGGCGTTCTACTCGGTTGTCACGGTTTCGCATGCCGAACGGCAGGCGATGCTGGAGGAGGTTCGCGCGCTGGCGACCACCACGTTTCGCCCCATACCAGCAAAGCCGGCGTGACCAGCAGCGTCAGCGGCGTCGCCACCAGCAGCCCGCCGGAGATGGCGGTGGCCAGTTGCACCCAGTACTGGGTCGAGGGGGCACCGATGCTGAAATCGCGACCGATGAAGTCGACGGTCACCGCCAGCACCATGGGCATCAGGCCCAGGATGGTGGTGATGGAGGTGAGCAACACCGGACGCAGGCGCTGGGCGCCGGCGCGCAGCACCGCTTCCACCGGTTCGAGATCCTGGCGGCGCAGCACGTTATAAGTGTCGATCAAAACGATGTTGTTGTTGACCACGATGCCGGCCAGCGCGATGACCCCGATGCCGCTCATGACGATGCTGAAGGGTTCCTGGCGCAGCAGCAGGCCCAGCAGCACCCCGGCGGTGGAAAATACAATCGCGGACAGCACCAGCCCGGCCTGATAGAAGCTGTTGAACTGGGTGACCAGGATCAGCAGCATGAGAAAGATCGACAGGATAAAGGCCATCAGCAGAAAGGTCTGAGCCTCGGCCTGCTCCTCCGCCTCGCCGCGGAAGCGCAGTTCCACCGCCGGATCGACCGGCGACTCGGCCAGCGCCGCCCGCAGCGCCCGCACCCGCTCGTCGGCGAGCCGACCCGGCGCGACGTCCGCTTGCAGGGTGAGGCTGCGCCGCCCGTCCACCCGCTGGATGATGCCGGTCTTGGGGGCCGGCTGGAACTCCACGAAATTATTCACCGGCACCAACCCGAACGCGGTCGGCACCCGCAGGTTCACCAGTTGCGCCAGGTTCCGCTCGTCGAAGGGGAAGCGCACCCGGATATCGACTTCCTCGTCGGCGTCCTCGGGCCGGTAGCCGCCCAGCCGCACCCCCTGGGTCAGCATCTGCACCGCGTTGCCCAACAGGCTGATGTCGGCTCCGTAGCGGGCCGCTTCCCGATGATCCACGATCACCCGCAATTCGATGCCGGGCAAGGAGCGGTTGTCCTCCACGTCCACGAAGCCACCCAAATCCTCCATCAGCCGCCGCGTATGGGCGACCGCCGCCGCCAGCCGCGCCGGATCGCCGCCGCCGACCTCGATCTGAATCGGCTTACCGCCACCGGGGCCACCTTCCTGCTCGCGGAACTGCAAGATCAGGCCTGGCAAATCGGCGGTCTCGCGCCGCAGCCGGTCCAGGATTTCGGCGGCGGGCGGGCGCAGGCGCCAGTCCACCAGTTCGAGCTGGATCACCCCGATCACATCCTCGGCGTAATCGGCCATGAGTCGGTCGCGCGCGGCGCCGATGGTGCGCGCGTACACGGTCTGGATCTCCGGCGCGCCCAGCAGGCGGGCCTCCACGCCGCGCACCAGGGCGTCCGCCTCCCATACCGACAGATCGCCGCGCGCCTGGATTTGGACCTGAGCGAACCGCGGCTCCACATGGGGGAAGAAATCCACGCCGCGGCCGAAGTTCAGATACAAGCCGTAGGCCGCCACCATCACGAGGAGCGCGACCGCCAGAGTTTGGCCGGGATGGGCGACCAGCGGCCGTAGGACGCGCACGTAGCGGGCGGTGAACCCGTCCACCTCATCGAACCGCCCGGCTTCGGCGGCCAGGATCCGGGCCGTCTGTGCGGGCCGGCTGGCGTCGCGCGCGCCCAGCAGACTGCCCAGCACCGGAATGAAAATCAGCGCCATGGCCAGCGAGGCGCTCAACGTGACCAGCACCGTGGCCGGCAGGAAGAACATGAACTCCCCCACCACCCCCGGCCAGGCCAGCAGGGGCACGAACACCGCCAGGGTAGTGGCCACCGAGGCGGCGATCGGCCAGGCCATGCGCTGGGCCGCGCCGAGAAAGGCTTGATGCCGCGACTGCCCGTCGGCCAGATAGCGATCCGCCTGCTCCACCACCACGATGGCGCCGTCCACCAGCATCCCCACCACCAGGATCAAGGAAAACAGCACCACGATGTTGAGCGTGAAGCCCATCAGATACAGGGCCAGGATGCCGCCCAGAAAAGCGCCGGGGATCGCGAAGCCCACCAGCCAGGAGGAACGGCCGCCCAGCGCCGCGACGATGGTGAGCATGACCAGCAGGATGGCGGTCAGGACATTGTTTTGCAGATCCCCCAGCAGGTCGCGCACGTCCTGAGACTGGTCTTGCAGATAATCCACCTGCACGGACTCCGGCCAGTCGGCGCGGGCCGCCTCGATGACCGCCCGGGCCTGCGCCACGGTCTCGATGATGTTGGCGCCGCCGCGCTTGCGGATTTCCAGGGACACCGCCGGCTGCCCGTTGATCCGCGCGAAGCTCTCCGGATCCTTGAAGGTTCGCCGCCCGGTCCCGACGTCGCCGAAGGTGACCACGGTGCCGTTATCGACTTTCACCGGCAGCTCCAGCACGTCCTCCAGGGACTCGATGACCCCCGGCACCTTGAGAGTGACCCGTCCCAACCCCGTATCCAGCGCGCCGGCCGCCACCAGCCGATTGTTGCGTTCGATGGCCTGGATGAGCTGCTGGTAGGGAAGCCGGTAGGTCTCCATGATGAGCGGGTCCACCATGACTTCCAGCAGATCCTCGCGGTCGCCGCCGATGTTGACCTCCAGCACGCCCGGCAAGCCCTCCAGCCGGTCGCGCAGGTCGCGGGCGATGCGCACCAGGGCGCGTTCGGGCACCGGCCCCGAGAGCGCGGCGGTGAGCACCGGAAACAGTGATAGATCCACCTCCATCACCTGCGGCTCGTCGGTGCCGGGCGGCAGTTGCGGACGCACCAGATCGACTTTCTCGCGCACGTCGAGCAGCGCCTGGCGATTGTCGTAACCCGCCTCGAAGTCCAGACGAATCAAAGCGAAGCCCTCGCCGGCGCGGGACTGCACTTCCTTCAGGCCGCGCACCGGCAACAGTTCCCGCTCCAGCGGCCGCGCCAACAGGCGCTCGCTGTCCTCCGGCGAAATCCCGGAATAGGTGACGTTCACGAAGAAGATGGGGATATCGATATCCGGTGCCGCCTCCTTGGGGATGACGACGTAGGCGATGGCGCCGCCGCCCAGAATCAGCAACAGCAACAACAGCACCGTGCGGGTGCGCTCCAGCGCCGCCTGGATCAGGGCATTCATGGCGATGTTTCAGCCTCGACGGCGGCGGGCGTCACCCGCACCGGATCGCCGGCGTTGACGAAGCCCTGACCCACGGTGATCACCCGCGCCCGCTCGGGCAGCCCCGTGACCCACAGCCCCTCGACATCGGCGCGCATCGGCTCGATGACATGGAAAGCGACCCGGCCGTCGTCATCCACGGTCTTGATCCCCAGCCGACCTCGGTCGTCCAGACTCACCAACGCGGGCGAAACCCGGTGGGCCAGCACGGTCTCCACCGGGATTTCCACTCGTGTGCTGATGCCCGAGGGCAGGGTGCGATCCGGATTGGGCACCCGGATCTCGACCCGGAAGGTGCGAGTCGCGGTCTCCGCCCGGACGGAAATATAGTGAATTTGCCCCTCGCGGAGGGTTCCATCCAGGAACGCCACCCGGGCCGAACCGCCGGGTCGCACCTGATGGATACGGTGTTGCGGGACCTGAACCACCGCGCGCAGCGGGTTGTTTTCCACCACCTCGGCCACCGCCCCGCCCACGGCCACATAGTCTCCCACCTCGGCGCGCCGGCGGTCGAGAATGCCGGCGATGGGCGCGCTGATCCGGGTTTGGGCGATTTCCAGACGCACCGCCTCCAAATCGGCGCGAGCCGCCTCCAGTTCGGCCAGCGCCGACTCGACCCGCAACTGCGCTTGCAACCCCTCGCGAGCGAGCTGTTGCGCGCCGCGGTAATCGGTCTCGCGACCCTTGACCGCTGCCTCGGCGCGCCGCAGCCGCGCCTCCCGGTCGTCCATGGCCAACCGCGCGATCACTTGGCCGGCGCGCACCGCCTCGCTCGACGCCACCGGAATCTCCACCACCCGGCCGGCGGTCTCGGCGCGCACGGTCACCACCTGGTCCGGCTCCACTTCGCCTTGCAGGGTCAACAGGCGTTCCACCGGCTCGGCCGTGCTCTCCACCACCGCCACCCGCATGGGGGCGGGCGCTTCGCGTGACGGGACCTCCGGTCCGTCGCGGGTCAGCGGACCGCTGGCCACCCACAGGGCGAGCAACAGCGCCACAGCCAGAATGATCGATGGGTTTTTATACTGGCGCGGATCGAGCATGGAACTCCTTGACGCAAATCCTGGAAGGCGCTTTATCTACGTAACGCAATAGACACCTGAATTTTTAAAGGCGCGCCCGTCAATCCAGTTTAACTGTGCAACTGGAAAGGGCGGCGCGGGTCTATTTTGCCAGGAGTCAATAAACTGGTTGGAGGCTATTTTGTTCATGTGGAGCCCTCGATGAACCCACCCGATTCCGATCCCCAACAACGGCGTCTCGGCTGCGGCATGATCGTCGCCGCCTGGCTGTTGGGGCTCGGCTTGCTTTATGTCTTCTTCGCCGATCAACTGGATCGTCAGTACAACCCCAACCGGAATCTCGAGCTGCGCGTCGCGCGGGATGCGCCGGAACTGGTGCTCCGGCGCAACCGGATGGGGCATTACGTGGCTCCCGGCGCCATCAACGGCCAGCCGGTCACTTTTCTACTGGATACCGGTGCCACCGTGGTCTCGGTTCCCGCGCATCTGGGACCCGCGCTGGGGCTGGTTCCCGGCGCGCGGCAGCGGGTGATGACCGCCAACGGCGAGGTGATCGCCCGCGCCACCCGCATCGAGGAACTCGGTCTCGGCCCGTTCCGGATGCGCGGAGTGCGCGCGCACCTCAATCCCGGCATGGGCGGCGACCAGGTGTTGCTGGGGATGAGCGTGCTGCGGCAACTGGAATTCACCCAACGCGGCGACACTCTGACCCTGCGCCCCGATCGGGGCTGACGAAACCCGCCCTTTCAAAAACCCTGCATCGCTTGGCATAATGCCGGGACGCAAGCCGTTCCGAAGCACTGTCGCATCGGCTTCCCGTTCATCTCATTCGCCGTTTGTCCGGCCAAGGGAGCACAACCATAATGCGCGTTCTGCTGACCACCAACGAGTATCCCCCCCACGTCTATGGCGGTGCTGGGGTCCACGTCGAGTACCTGTCGCGCGAACTGGCCAAGCTGACGCCGGTCGAGGTGCGCAGTTTCCACGACCAAACGGTCGATGACGGCCAACTGCACGTGCGCGGCATCAAGATGGATACCACGCATTTCGCCGGTTGTCCCCAATCCTTCGTCTCCCCGCTCAAGGCGCTCAGCACCTGTCTGTCCTTCGTCGGCCAGGGTATCGACGACGATCTGGGCGGTCACGCCGAAATCATCCATTGCCACACCTGGTACGCCCATTTCAGCGGAATTCTCGCCAAAATTCTCTACAACATTCCCCTGGTGATCACCGTTCATTCCCTGGAGCCGCTGCGCCCCTGGAAACGCGACCAACTCGGGCGGGGTTACGATCTGTCCTGCTGGATCGAGAAAACCGCGCTGGAAATGGCCGACGCCGTCATCGCCGTCTCGCGCAGCACTCGCGACGACATCCTGCGCCTGTTCGATGTGGAGCCGAACCGGGTCGTGATGATTCCCAACGGCATCGACATCGATGAATACCATCCGGTCGACGAACCTGAAACCCTCGCCCAGTTCGGCATCGATCCCGACCGGCCTTACGTGCTGTTCGTCGGACGCATCACCCGACAAAAAGGGCTGTATTATCTGCTGCAAGCCATCCCGCATCTGGACCCCAAACTGCAGGTCGTGCTGTGCGCCGGCGACGCCGACACGTTGGCCATGCAACGCGAAACCGAAGAGATCGTCCAGGAACTGCAAGCGCGCCGTTCCGGCATTATCTGGATTTCCAAGATGCTGCCGCGGCAAACCACCATCGTTCTGTACTCGCACGCCACCATTTTCTGCTGTCCCTCGATCTACGAACCCTTCGGCATCATCAACCTGGAAGCGATGGCCTGCGGCACCCCGGTGGTGGGCAGCGCGGTGGGCGGCATCAAGGAGGTGGTGGTGGACGGTGAAACCGGATTGCTGGTCGACCCGCACCTGGCGGACGAACCGCCGCACGACCCGGTCTCTCCCGCCCGGTTCGAGCGCGGCCTGGCCAACGCCATCAACCGGCTCGCCAACGACCCGGAATTATTGGAGCGCATGAGTCAGGCCGGGCGCGAGCGCGTCGAGCAACACTATAGCTGGCAGAGCGTCGCCCAGCAGACCTACGATCTGTACCGTCGGCTGCGCGCGCGGTGAGGCTGAAAAAGACCCGTAACACCGCACGGGATGCCCGTGAGTCTTGAGAACCATTGCAACTCTTTCCGGTTTGCACGGTCTCCAGATTCCGAGGGAACATTCATGCGACATGAAGGATTATGTATCAAGCTAGAACAATACACGCAGCACGCCGCATCAGAATGTCCACAATATAACGAGGAGGGATTGCGATGGTGTCTTCCATTCCTGTCGTCGAAAGTTCGCTGACCACGCCCCGGGTTCGCATCATCACGGTGAACGAACCTTGGGACTGGCTGGCTGCCGGTTGGAAAGATCTATGGCGGGCGCCCGCGGCCAGCATTCCCTATGGCCTGCTGTTCGTGGTCATGGGTTACCTGCTGATCTATCTGGTCGAAGGCCAATTTCAATACGCTCTGGCGTTGACCACCGGTTTCCTGCTGGCCGGGCCGTTTCTGGCGATGGGCTTGTACGACATCAGCCGCCGTCTGGAGGCGGGCGAACCCGCGACGCTCGGCCACGCCCTGACCGCCTGGCGCAACAACGTCATGCCGATCCTGCTGTTCGGCATCATGATCGGCTTGCTGATGATCGTTTGGGCGCGGCTGTCGGCGCTGCTGTTCGCCGTCATCATCGCCGGCCGCAGTACGACGTTGGACACGTCGGTCTCGCAGATGTTTTTTTCGGGGAGCGGCTTGACCTTCCTGCTGGTGTTCATCGCCGTGGGCGCGGTCGTCGCCGCCGCCGTGTTCACGATCAGCGTGGTGTCGATTCCCATGATGCTGGATCGGAAAGTCGACTTCGTGACCGCCATCCTGACCAGCGTCACCGCCGTCCGCGCCAACCTGGGGCCGATGGTGCTGTGGGCGGCGCTGATCGTCATCTTCACCGGCATCGGCCTGGTCACGTTCTACATCGGTCTGGCGGTCGCCCTGCCGCTCATCGGTCACGCCACCTGGCACGCCTATAAAGCGCTGGTCGAAAGCGACGACATCGAACAACAGCCGATCTAAGCCTCATTCCAGTCCTCCGAACGCCGGCCGACGCCGGCGTTTTTCGTGGATGGCGCTCGTTCAGACCGAGCTTGCCAGCCGCCGCAACCGCTCCAGATAGATCTGTTCGTCCGGTTCCCGACCGGCTTGCTGCGCCTCCCACAACGTTTCGCCCAAACACTCCATCATCCAGTGCTCGGCGGTATGCGCCTCGCCCGCCCGCCGGCACAGCCGCTGGTAGAGATCCAGAATCCCGTCCGGCCGGCCGCTGCCGACCTGCTCGCGAATCGCGATGTGCATGCCCATGTGCAGGAAAGGATTGGTTTGGCCCATTTCCGGCGGGTATTCGCGATCCAGCGCGGTCCCGATCTCGGCCAGCACCGGTTGATACTCGGGATGTTCGCGGATCACCGCGGCGATCATGTGCTCCAACGGTTCCAGCGGCTGGCCGGCGCTGGCCTTGTCCCAGACCGCGCCGTAGTAACGACGCAGGCTGTCGCGATTGTTGCCGAACATCAGTTCACCTCGCTGTGGTGCGGATAGGGGCAGAGGTCGCGGAGCGGACACTCCGCACAACGCGGCTTGCGGGCGGTGCAGACATAGCGGCCGTGCAGGATCAGCCAGTGGTGGGCGTCCTGCTTGAACCGGTCGGGAACGACGGCGAGCAACCCCTCCTCCACTTCCCGCACGGTCCGGCCCGGCGCCAGTCCGGTGCGATTGGCGACCCGGAAGATATGAGTGTCGACCGCGATCGTCGGTTCGCCGAACGCCGTGTTGAGCATGACGTTGGCGGTCTTGCGCCCCACGCCCGGCAGGGCCTCCAACGCGGCTCGGTCGCGCGGCACTTGGCCGCCGTGCCGCTCCAGCAACAGGACGCAGGTTTTGCGGATATTGACGGCTTTGGTGTTATAGAGGCCGAGAGTCTTGATGTATTCCTTCAGGCCCGCTTCGCCCAAGTCCAGCAGGGCTTGCGGCGTGTTGGCGACCGCGAACAGGCGCGCGGTAGCCTCGTTGACTTTTTTATCGGTCGCCTGCGCCGACAGGATCACGGCGACCAACAACTCGAACGGACCGAGATAGCGCAGTTCGGTGGTCGGTCGCGGCCGGGCGGCCTGAAGACGAGTGAAAAGCTGGTCGATCTGACTGGGATTCATGGGAGCGCCGGGGCGTTTTTCATACCGACCGGTGAGGCGGCACCTCCGCCAGCGCCCGGCGAATCACCCGGGCCAGATCCACAACACGGTATGGCAGGGATACACCGTGACC
Organism: Candidatus Competibacteraceae bacterium; assembly: GCA_007695245.1. Classification (GTDB taxonomy): domain Bacteria; phylum Pseudomonadota; class Gammaproteobacteria; order Competibacterales; family Competibacteraceae; genus REEE01. Next base: position 9,294 of record REEE01000242.1, read on the forward strand.
GGACTGCCATCCTCGCGCGGGGGGCAGTGTTCTTGATGTGGGCATGATCTATCATAAATAATTGATTTTTTAAATTTTATCGGTCTACCGATCATCGGGTCCGGGTCGCCCGGTCTTCCCGATCCGGCGGCTCCCCACCAACAACCACAGCCAGGTGACGAACTGCCCCGCCAGCACCACCCCAAACGCCAGTTGATAGCCCCAATCCGCATAGCCGCCGTCCGCCGCCGGCCACCGGTTGATGATCGCCCCCATCCCCCACTGCATGGCGAACGCCGCCACGAACACCAGCAAATTCAACGCGGTATTGACCCGTCCCGCCAACGACGACGGAAAGGACTGCGACAGGACCGCATAACTCAGCATGCCACTGGTGCCGAAGAACCCGAACAACACCCACAGCGGCAACCGCGGTCCCCAACCGACCAGGATCGCCAGTTGCGCCAGCATGAACACCGCCAGTCCGCCGGTCGCCACCGTCAGCGGCGCAATCCCCCACCGCGCCAACCTGTAAGCCAGTTGCCCCAGGCTCAAAAATCCCGCCACCATCGCCGCCGCGATCCAGAACAGCATTCCGGCGGCCGCGGCGGCGTCCAGACCGCTCACGTCGCGCAGCCACGGCCCGGCCCACAGGCTCTGAATCGCCAGGAACGACGCCTGCGACAACACCGCGACCGGCGCGATGCGCCAGAACACCGGACTGCGAAAAATCCCCACCATCCCGCGCCACTGCGCCGACCAGCCGTCGCGATGCGCCGCGTCCCCTTCCTCCTCCCGTTCCGGCACGACCCACACCAGCAGCGCCGCAACCGCCAATGTCAACACCGCCAGGCCGACGAACACCCCCCGCCAGTCGGTCAGCTTCAGCGCCATCTCCACCGGTGCGGTAGCCACCAGCGCCCCCAGACCACCGGCCGCCAGCACCCAGCCGTTGACCACCGACAGCCGCTCGGCTGGAAACCACAGCACGAACGCCTTGAAGCTGGCCATCAGACACGCCGAGACGCCCAACCCGATCAGCGCCCGACCGAGGAGCAATTCCGTCGCGCTGTGACCGACCGCGAACAGAACCGCGCCCCCCGCCGCGAACAGCAGCAGCACCGCCTCCACCCGGCGCGGCCCGAACCGGTCCAGCAGAATGCCCAGCGGCAGTTGAAAAGCGGCGAAGGTCAGGAAATAGACGCTGGTCAACAAGCCGAGCGCGCTCGCGTCCAAATGCAGCTCCGCCGCCAGATAGGGCGACAGCACGGCGTTGATGGTGCGGTATAGATAGGATAGGAAATAACCGGCGGCGAACGGCAGGAACACCCGCAGCAGAATCGCCGGTGGCGACGGTGAGATCGGGACGCTCATGACGCAGCGATCGGATGCTGCGCCAGTCGATACACCTTCTCCAGCAGCCAGGTCAGGCCCCGCTCGCGCCAGCGCGATTCCTCCGCCAAGGCATCGCGGGTCACCAGCAGTTCCACCGTGTGAGTCGGGGCGTACAGCGCCCGCACCTCGTCCTCGCCGACCGCGAACGGCGGCCCCTGCATGGCCGTCTGGTCGTACTCCAGCGTCACCAGCAACACCGGCGCGCCGTCGGACAGCACGGCTTGCAGGTGGCGGGCGTATCGCGCGCGCATGGCGGGCGGCAGCGCGATCAAGGAAGCGCGGTCGTAGACGCCGGCGCAATCGGCGACGTGCCGCGGTTCGAGGGCGAAGAAATCACCCAACAGAATGCGGATTTCGTCGGCTTCCCAGACTTCAAACGCGCCGTCCCGCCAGCGCCGCGGCGTCAGGCCATTCTCGGTGAAGAACGCCGCCACCGCCATCGGGCTGATCTCCACCCCAGTCACCGGATGGCCTTCACCGGCCAACCACAGCAGGTCATGGCTCTTGCCGCACAGCGGGACGAACACCCGCTGCCCGGCGCGCAATTCCAGTCGATTCCAGAATTGCTGGAGATGGACATTAATCGTCTGCTGGTGAAAGCCGATTTCGGCTCGCTCCCAGCGCTCGTGCCAGAAATGGGGTTCCATGGTTTATTCCCATCCCGATCCAATGGAGAAACGGTAAAAATTCCGCTCCCGGAGGCGGCGGAAGGGCAGGGGTGAGAGTGGTTTTTCAGCCGCCGTCGGTCCAGCGCCAGCCCCGCCAGCGCCAATCCGCGCCGGCCGCCGCCAGTGCCCCGCTCCAGTCGGAGCCGAGCGGGAGATTCAATACGCTCCACTCCCGTCCCTCCCCGTCGCGCCAGCAGGTCCGACCGTCCGGTCCGGCATCCTCCCGGAAGCACACCTCCAGGGTTCGCAACCCGCTGGCCAAGCCGGCACCCAACGCCTTGGCGATGGCTTCCTTGCGGGTCCAGCAGGTAAAAAACGCCTCTCGCGCCCGCTCGGTCGGCAACGTCTGGAACACCACCCACTCCCGGGGCGTACAGACCCGCTTAGCGACATCCGCATAGGTCACCGTTCGCTCCAGAACTTCCAGGTCCACGCCCACCGCGCGGCGCGCCACCGCATACAACGCCCGATCGCCGCTGTGCGACAGATTGAAACCGAGGCCGGCCGCCGCATCTTCGCCCGCCAGCATGGGTTTGCCGTGCGGCCCTTGGATAAATCGCAACGCCGCCGCCGGCCGATCCAGAATCCGGCCCAGCAAATCCCGCAGCAACCCGCGCCCGGCGATAAATCGCTCCCGATGTTCGGAAAATCGAAATCGCGCCGCCCGGTCCCGTTCGTCCGCCGTCAACGTCGCCGCCAGTTCCCGCAACCGCTCGGCCGGCGGCTGTAAATCCGTCTGCCAGACCTGTACCTCGCGATCGGCCAGCCCCGGCGTCGGCGCGCCCACCGGCCAAACCCTCGCAATAGCCCTGCGTGGTTCCGGATTGTTCCCTACACTACTTTCTGCAAACCCACCCACGGAGCGCTCCATGAGCCACAGTATCGACATCAAGGTCCGGGGCTATCACCTCGATCTGTTTCGTCATGTCAACAACGCCCGCTATCTGGAGTTTCTGGAAGAAGCCCGCTGGAGCTTTCTGGAAAGCCACGGCCATCTCGATCTGCTCGAAACCGGCGGCCACGCCTTCGCCGTGGTTAACATCAACATCAACTACCGCCGCGCCGCCTGCATGGGCGAACTCCTGCAAGTCGCTACCCGGGTGAAATCCATCGGTTCCCGCAGTTGCGTCATCCACCAGTTGATCACTCTCAAGGACACCGATACCGTGATCGCCGACACCGACGTCACCTTCGTCATCGTCGACACCCGCACCGACAAGGCGGTCCCTCTGGAAGGCGAGCTGCGCGCGGCGCTGGAAAAAATGACTGAGTGAAACGCAGGTGACGCAATCAGTTTAGCCAGGAGTCCGCCGCTGTTCCCAACGCCAGGCGTGCGCGATGATCGTCGCCAGATCGTTGTAACGTGGTTCCCAGCCCAGTTCCGCTTGCGCCCGCCGCGCGTCGGCCACCAGGCGCGCCGGATCGCCCGGCCGCCGCACGCCGTAATGCACGGGAATCTCGCGGCCGGTGACAGCGCGGGCGGTATCGATCACCTCCCGCACCGAGAAACCCTGGCCGTTGCCCAGGTTATATGCCGTGCTCTCACCGCCCGCCCGCAAGCGTTGCAGTGCCAGCCAGTGGGCCTCGCAGAGATCGGTGACGTGGATATAGTCGCGGATGCAGGTCCCATCCGGCGTGTCGTAATCGGTTCCAAAGACCGTGACCTCGGGCAAACGACCGGCGGCGGCGCGCAGCACCAGGGGAATCAGATGGGTCTCCGGCTCGTGGCGCTCGCCCAATTCACCGTCGGGATCGGCGCCCGCGGCGTTGAAATAACGCAGACACACCGACTTCAAGCCATAGGCCACGTCGTAGTCTTGCAACATCCGCTCGACCATCCATTTCCCGCACCCGTAGGGATTGATCGGCTCTCGGGGATGCGCCTCGTCGATCGGGACGCGGACCGGTTCGCCGAAAATCGCCGCGGTGGACGAGAAAATGAACGATTTCACCCGGTGCGCCACCATGGCATCCAACAAGTACTGGGTTTTAAAAACGTTGTTCCGATAGTACTTGGCCGGCTCCCGCACCGACTCGCCGACCTGGATATGGGACGCGAAATGCATCACCCCATCGAAGCGACCGGTGCGGAACACCTCATCCAGGACCTCGAATTCCCCCAGATCGCCCAACACGAACCGTCCGCTCGTGACCGCGTCCCGATAGCCGGCGGACAGATTGTCCAGCACGGTCACCTCGCAACCGCGTTGGCCCAACAGCTTGACCATGTGAGAACCGATATAGCCGGCCCCGCCGACCACGAGCACGCGCACGGCTAGCTACTCCGCTCACGATGCAGGCGCAGCAGCCGCTCCATCAATTGTTCGATTTCAGCCTCCAGCGCCCCGCGCTCCTGCTCGGCCTTGTGAATGCGCGCCTCCATTTCCCGTTCCAGGGTCTGCCGTTGCTGACGCTCCTGCTCCAACTGTTTGTGCAATGCGTCCAGATCCTGATCCTCGGCGCCGGCCGGCTGGGAGCGCGCCGCTTCCGCCGCCGCCTGCTCCCTTAGCTGCTGGTGCTCGCCCTGCGACCGGGCCAACTGTTCTTGCAGCGTCCGGTGTTCCGCCTCCCAGGCGGCCTGCCGTCGGGACAACTCCGCGGTCGCCTCCGCTTTGAGTTGCTCCAGCGTCCGGACGTCATCCGCTCGGGCGGGTTGGCTGGCGCGCGCCTTCTCCAGCCTCAGCCCGTCCTCCAGGGTATTGATCTGGATCTGCAAATCCAGCCGCTCGCGTTCCCACGCCTCCCGCAGTTGCTCCAACTGATTGTCCAACAAATTTTTTTCCTGCTGTGACACCTGCTCCTGATCACCGACATGCGCGCTATACAGCAACAGGCTTTCCCGCTCCTGACTCCAGGCTTCGCTGTCTCGGGCATAACGATCCTGTAAGGCCACCTGCTCCTGTTCCAGACGAGTGATGACCTCGCGCAACTGGTTGGCTTCACGAAGATGAGTCTGCTGTCCCCGATCCAGGTGCGCTTGTAAGTCGGCGCGCTGCCGCTCCAGTTCGGCATAACGCTCGCCGGCTTGGGTCAACTCGCTCTCGAGGTTTTTTTGCTCGAGCAACAACGCCTGACGCGCTTGATAGGCCGCCGACTGCTGGCTGAGTAGCGTACTTTGCAGCTCGTTATTTTTGGCTTGCGCGTCCGTAAGCTCCGCCTGGAGTTGCTGGCAGGCGATCCGCAAGCCCTGGTATGGCCATAGATAGATCAGGATGCCACCCGCCACCAACCCTGCGACGGCCCCGATGACCAGATAAATCATGTCCGCCATGGTTCGTCATCCCTTGGGTGATATTGGTTTTTCCTAGCGCAACGCATAAGCCAGCACCGCCGCGCCGATGCCGGCCGCCGCGGCCCAGCCGGCCGCCAGGTAGGTGCGTCGCCGCAGACTGGGCAGGGCGTCCGCCCACAACCGCCGCGCCGCCTCCCGAGCCGCCGCCGCCGCGTCTTCCTGACTGATGAATCCAGCGGCGGCCCCCTCGCCCGCAGGCGGCGGCGCCGCTTCGCGGCAGGCTTCCAGCGCGGCTTCGCGCGCGACCGCACCCGCTTTCTGCGTCGCCTCGGCAAACCGCGCGCTCAGTTGCCGCACCAGCCGTCCGGACAACTCGTGTAACTGGTTCTGGCAGACTTCGGTCGCCACCTCCCGCGCCAGCCCTTCGATCGCGGCCCGTTCCTCCCGGTAATGAGCTTCCAGCCGACCGTCCAGCAACGGCGGCAACTGCGCTCGAACCGCGGCGTCCACCGCCGGCTCCACCTCGCCGGGTTGCGGCGCCGGCGGTCGCCACCGCGCCAGTTGCGCCTCGCAGACCCGGGCGGCGACCCGCTCGCCGATCTGTTCCTGGCCGGCCTCCAGATCGCGGCGCAACTTGGCGACCACATCGTTGATCAACGGCAAAACCTGGGACTCGATGGCCTCGTAAAAGACCTGCTCGGCCTTCTCCAAGGTCACTTTCTCGACCCATTCGGCCGTCACCGTTCCCGCCGTGGACGCGGGAGCATCGGCGACGGGCGGCGCGGGCGGTTCCCGGGCGGCGTCGAAAGCCGCATGCATCTGCTCGAGGAGAGCGCCGAGCGTCTCGGGCATCGCGGGCTTGACCAACACGCCGATAGCGCCCGCCGCCTGGGCCTCCTCCAGATAGCCCGCTTCTTCCTTCGAGGTATACATGGCCATGGGCATCGCGGCATTGGCCGGATCGCCGCGGATCTGCCGCACCGCGGTCAACCCATCCATGCCCGGCATGGTGTGATCCATGAAAATCGCGTCCGGCCGTTGGGCGCGCAGATAATTGAGCGCTTCCTCGGCTGAATCGACCGTATCCACCGTCAAGCTGAAGCCTTGCAGCATCTTGCGCAGCATCAGCCGCGCGGATTTTGAATCATCGACCACAAGGACATGTCGGACTGGCATAAACCCTCCTGGCTTTTTTCTACTTACCTAACAGATTAACAGGATTTTCCCATGGACATGACACTCGAATCGGTTTAACGCTAACCGCTCGACATCGCCGGGCCACCGCTAGCGCCCATGGCCAACGGGAAGGATTCCGTCGTCAGCGCATCAATGCAAGCGGAGAACGCACCCTGGTCCAAGGTTCCGCTATTTAGTATAAGAGACAAATGCTCGAATGCGCCGCTTAAACCGCCGGAGGTCGCAGCGGCGCGCAACCTGATACCCTGGTGGCGCGGCTCTCCGCACGCCATCGCCGACGCCATCGCCATTTTCCGCGCCACGCCGCGCAACATTCGCAGAATCTGTTCGGCGCATTCATTTACAATACTCCGGGCATTCCGATCGCGGCCGGTGTGTCGTACCCTGCGACCGGATCGTTACTGAACCCCATGCTGGCCGGTGCGCTCAGGGTCCTGTCGTCCTTCACCGCCGTCAACAACGCCAACCGGTTGCGCGGGCTCCGTCCCCCCTCGACCTGATTCCGCAGAGCGTGGGGAGCAACTGTTGACCCAGCCTCAAGGTCATCCGTCATGACTACACCGCTCGTCAATCTCGTCGGACTGGGCTCGATCGGCTTGATCGCCTGGTGGTTCTGGAGGGTTCGCTCATGAACCCGCCGCCGCCGCGGGGACCCGCCTCGCCACCGACCCGACGGTCCTGGCTGGCCCGGATCGGGCTGGCCATCACGTCGGTCGTCACCGTGGTGGTCGGTCTGGTCACTGCCTCGTTGCTCTTCGCCGTTCTGCTGACGCTCGGACTGGTGTTTTTCGTCTGGCTGTGGTGGCAACGCCGCCGCCTGGCGCGTCAGGCGCGCGCCGCCCGACCCGACTATCTGGAAGGCGAATACACGGTCGTTCCCGAGGAACATCCCGCGTTGGAAGACCCCGACGCGCCCGAGCGGGATCAGCGTTCCGCCAAACCACCGCGCCGCCGCGCCCAACTCCGTAACAACCGCCGTGCGCCCCGTCCCCGTCGTTGATCCCCTCGACCGGCGCATCCGCGCCGAGCAGATTCGGCTGCTGTACGCCCAGGCGCCGCTGGGCGCCGTGGCCAGCCTGCTGATCGCCCCGCTGCTGGCGCTGGTGCTCTGGGACGCCGTGCCGAGCCGGGTGCTGCTGATCTGGCTGGCGCTGCTGGAAACCGCCGTCCTGCTCCGGCTGGCGTTGGCGCTGGCATTCCAGCGCCGGACGCGGGACGCCGCCGGATCGCTGGATGCCTGGGCGACCCGCTACGCTTGGGCCTGCGCCGCCAGTGGCGTCGGTTGGGGAGGATGCGTGGTCCTGCTGGCCCTGGCGCCATCGCTGGTTTACGAAACCTTCATCGCCCTGATTCTGGGCGGCGTGCTGATGGGTGGCGTGCTGACCATGACTCCGGTCCTGAGCGTCTATCTCGCCTATGCCCTGCCGCTCGCCCTACCCCCGCTGCTCTGGCTGCTGCTTCAGGGCGATCCTCTGCGCGTCGCCATGGGTGCCAGCGGCGTCCTGTACCTGTTTTTGGCGCTGGGCGCCGCCCACCGCCACCACCAGACCTTGATCCAATCGCTGCGGCTGGCCCTGGACAATCTGGGCTTGGCTCAGTCGTTCGCCAAGGCCAAGGAACAAGCCGAGGAAGGCCATCGACGCCTGGCCGAACAGCAGGCGGCGCTGCGGGGCAGCATCCAGGCGATGCGGGAGCTGTACGAGGTCATTTCCACACCGCGCCGCCATCCCGGCGAGCAGATTCAAGCCATGCTCGCGATGGGTTGCCAACACTTTGGACTGGCCATCGGCATCCTGTCCCACGTCGAGGGCGAGCGCTACGAGATCGTGCAAGCGATGGCCGCCGACGGCGGCCTGACGCCGGGCGACTGTTTCGCCCTGGGCGATACCTATTGCCGCGAGACCCTGCGCGCCGAGGAGCCGCTGGCCTTCGAGCGCGCCTCGACCGGCCCGCGCCGCCAGCACCCCTGTTATCACCGGTTCGGGCTGGAGGCGTATCTGGGCGCTCCGGTGCGGGTCGGCGGCCGTTGCTACGGAACGCTGAATTTTTCCGATGTCCAGCCCCGTCCCACGCCGTTCACCCCTGTGGACCGGGAATTGATCCAGCTCATGGCGCAATGGGTGGGGGGCGCTCTGGAACAGGAACAGATGGCCGCGGCCGCGCAACGCCAGCAAACGCTGCTGGCGCACGCCTCTCGCCTCAATACCTTGGGTGAAATGGCGACCGGATTGGCCCACGAAATCAACCAGCCGATCACCGCCATCACGCTGTACAGCGAGATGGCGTTGACCCGGATCCGGCAAGCGTCGGTCGAACCGGCCGACTTGCGGGAAACCCTGGAAAAGATCGCCGCCCAAAGCGCCCGGGCTCAAGCCATCATCCAGCACGTCCGCCACTTCGCCCGCCAGAGCAAACCTCAATACACCGCCGTTCGCATCGACGAACTCTTCGACGACATCGCCGACTTTTTGCGTCTGGAAGCCCGCCGTCGCTACGTGCAACTCCGCCAGGACATCGCCCCGAATCTGCCGCCCGTACTGGCCGATGCCCTGCAAGTCCAACAAGTCATTCTCAATCTGGTCCGCAACGCGGTGGACGCGATCGCCGACACCGAAGGGGCGCGAGCGATCGGCGTATCCGCTCGACCGGATCAGGCATTCATCGAACTGGCGGTCCGGGACACCGGACCGGGCGTGACGCCGGATCTGCTCGGCCAGCTACCGCATCCCTTCTTCACCACCAAGGCCGATGGGCTCGGCCTGGGCTTATCCATCAGTCAAGCGATCGTCGAAGCCCACGGCGGCCGGCTGTGGGCGACGCCCAATACGGACGGTCCGGGCGTCACCTTCTATTTCACCCTGCCTGTCGCCACGCGCGCCAACCTCCGCGAACACCCGGCCGTGGCGCTTTCCCTGGAAACCGGTTAGTTCGGGACGCCGCACGCATGACCGACTCCAAATCAGCTTCTTGTCCCGAGCGCGACCGCGACGGCCGCTCTACCACGACCGTCGCCAGCACCGGCGATCATGCGGGCCCGACCGGCTTCCGGCTGGAGAGCCTGCGGCGTTTCTACGTCCATCCCGCCGCCATCAGTCTGTTGTACGTCGGTGGCGGCCTGCTCTGGTTGCTGGCCGGCGATCCGCTGCTGGCCGCCTGGCTCGCGGACGGCGCGCCGGCCCTGCCTTCCCACCTGCCGCGCGGGCTGTTGGTGCTGGCCGCAAGCGGCGGGCTGCTCTACGGACTCCTCAGCATGCAGGCCAACGCGATGCGGCGCGCCTTCCAGGCGCGCGATATCGCCCGCGACCGCGCCGCGCGCCAGCGGACCGAAGATCGGTTGCGCCAGGTCCGGAGCGAGTTGGAGGCGCGGGCTCAGGAACGCACCGCCGAACTGCTGGCCATCAATCGGACGCTGGAGCAGCAGAACGCCGCCCGGATGCAGGTGGAATTCGCCTTGCGCGACAGCGAGGAACGGTTCCGGCAGTTGACCGAGCATCTCCGGGAAGTGTTCTGGGTCTACGGCCTGGCCGAGGAACGCATTCTCTACATCAGTCCGACTTACGAAGAGATCTGGGGTCGGCCCATCCACGCCCTGCACGAGCGGGCGCTGGACTGGCTGGAGGCCGTCCATCCCGACGACCGGTCGCGGCTGCAAACCGCCCACGCCAACAAACTGGAGTCGGGCTTTTTCAACGAGGAATACCGGATCGTTCGTCCGGATGGTGCGGTGCGCTGGATCTGGGATCGCGGTTTTCCCATTCGCGACGACGGCAATCATATCTATCGCATCGCCGGCTTGGCCGAGGACATCACCACCCGCAAACTGGCCGAAGATCAACTCCGGCGGCAGCAGGTGGAACTGGCCAAGATGGCGCGGCTCAGTCTGGCGGTGGAGCTGGCCTCCAACATGGCCCACGAACTCAACCAGCCGCTGGCCGCCATCGTGGCCTACACGCAGGCGTGCGTGGCGCTGTTGCACCAGGATCAAACCGATCCCCGGGTGCTGACCGGCACTCTTGAAGAAGTCGTCCAACAGGCCATGCGCGCCGGCGGCATCATCCGCCATTTGCGGGACCTGGTGCGCAAACATCCGACCACCCAGACCGCGCTTGATCTCAATACCCTGATCCGCTCGGTCGTCCACTACGCACAATCAGAACTGCGCCAGATCGATACCGCCTTGAACCTGGAACTCACGGAACCTTTGCCGGCGGTGCTGGCCGACGATATCCAGATTCAACTGGTCGTGCTGTATCTGTTGCGTAACGCCCTCGAAGCGATGCAGCAGACCGAAATCGGCGCGCGCGAACTGACCGTTCGCACCGCGCCGGCCGACGCCAGCACGGTACGAGTCACCATCAGCGATACCGGACACGGTCTCGTCGCCGAGGCGGCCGAACACTTGTTTCAGCCCTTCTTCAGCACCAAACCCGGCGGCATGGGCCTGAGCCTGTCGGTCAGTCGCTCGATCATCGAATCCCAAAACGGCCGATTGTGGGCGACGCCGAACCCCGACCGCGGAACCTCGTTCCATTTCACCCTGCCCCGCCACACCAACCCGGGTTCTCCCTTCCCCCCCGCATGAATGCTCCCCCGACCGTTTTTGTCATCGACGACGATCAAGCCGTGCGCGACGCCGTCGGCCTGCTGCTCCAGACCGCCGGACTGGTGGTGGAAACCTTTCCCAGCGCGGCGGTCTTTCTCGAATCCACCGCCGTTCGGCGACCCGGTTGCCTGGTGCTGGACGTGCGGATGCCGGGCATGAGCGGCCTGGATCTGCAAAGGCAACTGCAACAACAGGGGTACCGAACTCCGATCATTTTCATGACCGGCCACGGCGATGTGCCGATGGCGATCCGGGCCATGAAGGCGGGTGCCTTCGATTTTATCGAAAAACCCTTTCAAGGCGAGGCGCTGCTGGCACGGGTGCGCGAGGCGCTGCAACTCGATGCTCTGGAGCGTCGCCGTCAGATTCGGCGCGCCGCGGCGGCGGAACGCATGGCCCTGCTGTCCCCGCGCGAGCGGGAAGTCCTGGAACGGGTGGCGGCCGGGCAATACAACAAAGTGATCGCCGCCGAACTCGGCATCAGCCTGTCCACGGTGGAAATCCATCGCAAGCGGGTCATGGAAAAGCTACAAGCCGGATCGCTCTCGGATCTGATCCGAATGCTGGCGCTGTGCGACGAAGGGTAACGGGGCTACCATCGCCCGCCTAAAGCCCGAACCGCAAGCGTTCGGAACCCCCCGCAATCTTTCTCCCACGACGCGACCGAAAAGCGGAGCGCACCGCGCGTCACCGAGCCCCTTATAACAGCAACGCCACCGCATGGACGGCGATCCCCTCGCCGCGACCGATATATCCCAGTCGTTCCGTCGTGGTGGCTTTGACGTTGACCCGCTCCAGGACAACCCCCAGATCGGCGGCGATATGTTCGCGCATGGTGGGGATATGGGGCGCCATCCGGGGTGCCTGGGCGATGATCGTGGCGTCCACGTTGCCGACCGTCAACCCCGACTCCCGGAGCAATTCCACGACCCGCCGCAACAAAACCCGGCTGTCGATATCCTTGAACTCGGCGCGATGGTCCGGGAAGTGGCGGCCGATGTCGCCCAGTCCCGCCGCGCCCAGCAGCGCATCGCAGAGCGCGTGGAGCAGCACGTCGCCATCGGAGTGAGCGATCAGACCGCGCGGGTGCGGGATGCGCACGCCGCCCAGCGTGATGAACTGGCCCGGACCGAAAGCGTGAACGTCGAACCCGTGACCGATGCGCATGACGGCGTGCCTTTGGGATTCAAGGACCGGCGATTCGGCGCGTCAGATAAAACTCGGCCAGCGCCAGATCTTCCGGTCGGGTGATTTTCACATTATCCGCTCGGCCTTCCACCAGACGGGGCGCGAAGCCGGCCGCTTCCATGGCCGCCGCCTCATCCGTCACCGTCAGCCCCCGCGCCAGTGCGTCACGCAGCGCGTCGCGTAACAATCCCAGGCGAAACACCTGCGGGGTTAGGGCGTGCCAGAGTCGCGAACGATCCACCGTGGTGGTGACCCGTCCGGCGGCGTCGGCCTGCTTCAGGGTATCCCGCACCGGGACGGCGAGCAGTCCCCCGACGGGATCGGCATCGAGCTCGGCGAGCAAGCGGTCCAGATCCTCGGTGCTCAGGCAGGGCCGGGCGGCATCGTGGACCAGAACCCAATCGTCCGGACTGGCCCATTCCCGCAGCGCCTCCAACCCATTGAGCACCGACTGGCCGCGCTCCACGCCACCGGTCACGACCCGCAGGAGCTTGGCGGAATCAATTTCGATCGCCATGGCCGGCCACCAACCGTCATCAGCGCCGATGGCCACCACCACACCGGCCAGGGGGGGATAACGTAATAAGGTTTCCAGGGTATGAACGATGACCGGCCGACCCACCAGCGGTAGATATTGCTTGGGAATGGCCGAACCCATCCGTTGGCCGACGCCGGCGGCGGGTACCACGGCCCAGTAGCGTGGAGGATTCATGGAGACGCCGGATGAGATGACTAGCGGGTTGGCTTGGCGGACCGCGACGAGGTGTCGGGTTTGGGTGCCGGTTGGTCGAGCAGGCGGAAAAAGGTTTCGTCGCGCCGGATCATCCCCATGTCCGACCGAGCGCGTTCCTCGATGGCCATGAGTCCCCGCTTCAAATCCTCGACTTCGGCTTCCAGCGCGCGATTGCGCTCGTCCAACTCCGCGTTATCCTCGATCTGGGCGCGGATGGCGATACGCAGGGCTTGGGTTTGGCGCGCGCCGTCTTCGGCGATCCAGAGCGAGTATTGCAACCATGCCAGCGCCGCGATCAGCACCGCCACCAGTATTTGCATGAGGAACGAGAAATTCTTGGGAGGGAAAGAACCTGATTTGGGTGAGCGGGCCGCGCGAACAACCACCCTCACCTCGGCCCCTCTCTCGCTGGCGAGAGAGGGATTCTTGCCCGGTCTTTACCGGACGACGCGGGACGGTGCCGAAACGGTCGCCGTCCCGCTTTTCCTCAGCTCGGGAACACGTTGAACGCGGCCTTGCCGGGATAGGTCGCGGCGGAACCCAGTTCCTCCTCGATCACCAGCAGGCGGTTGTATTTGGCGACGCGATCGGAGCGGCTGAGCGAACCGGTCTTGATCTGGCTGGCGGCGGTGGCCACGGCCAGATCGGCGATCGTGCTGTCCTCGGTCTCGCCGGAACGGTGCGAGGAGATCGAGGTGTAGCCGGCGGCGGCGGCCATATTGATCGCCGCGATGGTTTCGGTCAAAGTGCCGATCTGGTTGACCTTGATCAGGATCGAGTTGCCGATGCCTTCGTCGATGCCGCGTTTGAGGATCGAGGTATTGGTCACGAACAGATCGTCGCCGACCAACTGGATTTTCTTGCCCAACACCTGGGTCAGATAGGCCCAACCCGCCCAGTCGCTTTCGTCCAGACCGTCCTCGATGGAGACGATGGGATACCGGCTGACCCAGTCGGCCAGCTTGTCGGAGAACTCGTTGGCGGTGAAGGACTTGCCTTCGGCTTCCAGCACGTACTGGCCGTTCTTGTAGAACTCGGAACTGGCGCAGTCCAGGGCCAGATAGATGTCTTGGCCCGGCACGTAACCCGCCTGCTTGATGGCTTCCATCACCACGTCCAGCGCGGCTTCGTTGGAGGGCAGGTTGGGGGCGAAGCCGCCCTCGTCGCCGACCGCCGTGTTCAGGCCCTGCTTCTTCAGCACCGCTTTCAGGGCGTGGAACACTTCCGCACCCCAGCGCAGCGCTTCGCGGAAGCTGGGCGCGCCGATCGGCATGATCATGAATTCCTGGATGTCCACGCTGTTGTCGGCGTGGGCACCACCGTTGAGGATATTCATCATCGGCACCGGCAGGTGATACGGACCGGTGGGATTCAGGTACTTGTACAGCGGCACACCGGCCTCGGCGGCGGCGGCGTGGGCGACCGCCATGGACACGCCCAGGAGGGCGTTGGCACCCAGCCGGCTCTTGGTGGGGGTGCCGTCCAGGTCGATCATCTGCTGGTCGATGGCGGCCTGATTGTTGACGGCTTCCACGCCGATCAGGGCGCTGCGCAGCTCGCCGTTGACATTGGCGACCGCCTTGAGCACACCCTTGCCCAGATAGCGGTTCTTGTCGCCGTCGCGTAATTCCAACGCCTCGCGGCTGCCGGTGGACGCGCCGGACGGCACCATCGCGACGCCCTTGGCACCGGACTCCAGCACGACATCGACCGACACGGTCGGATTGCCGCGCGAATCGAGAATTTCACGGCCGTGAACCAGCTTGATTTTTGACATGGTTAACTCCTCTCTGGAAGTGGGTTTGGTTGGATAGGAGACGCTTGACGGTAAGCAGTGATCAATCGGTTATCAGTGTAGTTCGGTTTCCAGGAAACCATGACGTTTCACGGTTTCGTCCAGATCCTTGAGCGTGGCCAGCAACGGTTCCAGCCGATCCAGCGGCCAGGCGTTGGGACCGTCGCTCAAGGCCCGGTCCGGGTCGGGATGGGTTTCCATGAATAATCCGGCGACGCCCGCCGCCACCGCCGCCCGCGCCAGCACCGGCACGAACTCGCGCTGGCCGCCGGAAGAAGTTCCCTGGCCGCCGGGCAGTTGCACGGAATGGGTGGCGTCGAACACGACCGGACAGCCGGTGAGGCGCATCACCATCAGGGCGCGCATGTCGGACACCAGATTATTGTAGCCAAAGGACGCCCCGCGTTCGCAGACCAGGAGCTGTTCGTTGCCGGCGTCGCGCGCCTTGGCGACCACGTTGCCCATGTCCCAGGGAGCGAGGAACTGGCCTTTTTTGATATTGACCGGCTTGCCCTGGCGGGCCACGTTCTGGATGAACTGGGTCTGCCGGCACAGGAACGCCGGGGTTTGCAGCACGTCGACCACGGCGGCGACTTCGGCCAGTGGGGTGTCCTCGTGGACGTCGGTCAGCACGGGGACGCCGATCTGGATCTTAACCGTTTCCAGGATCCGCAAGCCTTCCTCCAGGCCGGGACCGCGATAGCTCTGATGCGAGGAGCGGTTGGCCTTGTCGAAGGAGGACTTGTAGATGAACGGGATGCCCAGCCGCGCGGTCATTTCCTGAAGTTGGCCGGCGGTGTCCAGCGCCAGTTGCGCGGATTCGATCACGCAGGGTCCGGCGATTAGGAACAGCGGCCGGTCCAGGCCGACCTCGAAACCACAGAGTTTCATCATGCCGCGACCGCCTCCGGGCGCCGGTGCTGGCGCTGCCGGATCGCCGCCTGGATGAAGCCCTGAAACAGCGGGTGGCCGGCGCGCGGGGTGGAGGTGAATTCCGGGTGAAACTGGCAGCCCAGAAACCAGGGATGGTCGGGCAGTTCGATCATTTCCACCAGCCGGTCATCCAGGGAATAGCCGGCGAAGGCCAGCCCGGCGGCGTGGAGCGGTTCCCGGTAGCGATTGTTGAATTCGTAGCGATGGCGGTGGCGCTCGGTGATCACGTCCTTGCCGTAGGTCCGGCGGGCCAGGCTGTCGGGGACCAGCCGGCAGGGTTGCGCGCCCAGCCGCATGGAGCCGCCGAGATCGCCGTCTTCCCGCCGCTGTTGCACCGTGCCATCCTCGTCGGTCCACTCGGTGATCAGAGCGATGACCGGATAGGCGGTATCCTTGCGGAACTCGGTGCTGTGCGCGTCAGCCAGCCCGGCGACATCGCGGGCGAACTCGATGACCGCGACCTGCATCCCCAGGCAGATGCCGAGATAGGGAATCCGCTGCTCCCGAGCGAAGCGCACCGCCGCGATCTTGCCCTCGATCCCGCGCTCGCCGAAGCCGCCCGGCACCAGAATGGCGTCCATCCGCTCCAGGCAGCCGACGCCTTCCCGCTCGATGCGCTCGGAGTCGAGATAATGGATGTTGACCCGGGTGTGGGCGTGGATGCCGGCGTGCAGCAGCGCCTCGTTCAGGGACTTGTAGGCGTCGGTCAGATCGACGTATTTGCCGACCATGGCGATGTCCACCGCGCCGATGGCGGTTTCGATGGCGTTGACCACCCGCTCCCAGTCGGCCAGCCGGGCGGGCGGCAGGTCGTCCAGCCGCAGCTTGCGGGCGACGATGTCGTCCAGTCCCTGGGCGTGCAGCAGCAGGGGAATGCGGTAGATGGTGTCGGCGTCGGGGACGCTGATCACCGCCTTGGGTTCGACGTTGGTGAACAGGGCGATCTTGCGGCGCTCATCGGGCGGCACTTCCCGGTCCGAGCGGCACAGCAGGACGTCGGGCTGGATGCCGATGGAGCGCAGCTCCTTGACCGAGTGCTGGGTCGGCTTGGTCTTGAGTTCGCCGGAGGAGCGGATGAAGGGCACCAGGGTCAGGTGAATGAACAGCGAACGCTCGCGGCCCAGTTCCAGCCCCAGTTGGCGGATGGCTTCCAGAAACGGCAGCGATTCGATGTCGCCGACCGTGCCGCCGATTTCCACCAGGGCGAGATCCGCCTCGCCGGCGCCGAGACGGATGCAGCGCTTGATTTCGTCGGTGATGTGCGGGATGACCTGCACCGTGCCGCCGAGGTAGTCGCCGCGCCGTTCCTTGCGGATCACGTTTTCGTAGATGCGCCCGGTGGTGAAGTTGTTGCGCCGGGTGGCGGTCAGGCACACGAAGCGTTCGTAGTGGCCGAGGTCGAGATCGGTTTCCGCGCCGTCGCTGGTGACGAAGACTTCCCCGTGCTGGAAGGGGCTCATGGTGCCGGGATCGACGTTGATGTAGGGGTCGAGCTTGATCAGGGTGACCTTGAGGCCCCGGGCTTCCAGCACCGCCGCCAGCGATGCGGCGGCGATGCCCTTGCCCAGGGAAGAAACGACGCCGCCGGTGATAAAGATGAATCGGGTCATGCGGGATGGAGGGTAGCGAAAAGACGCCACACGATACCAGAGCCGGCCGCCGATGGCGACTGTCGCAGCGAGCCACCGCGGGAATAACCGCTTCTCGCGCGGTTGACGTCAACCCCTCCGAGGTCGACAATTTTCCGAAGACCTCCATCCGGTATCCTTCT
>REEE01000375.1 GCA_007695245.1 Candidatus Competibacteraceae bacterium
AGCATCCACATGATGAAACCACTCCCGATCCTGTGGTGGAAACTCCCCTTCTTAGAGGCTGTCGAAAAACTCGCAATTGATTTTTAAGAAAAAATTTTGTGGGGTCAGCTTCCAGCCAGCCTGATCGGCCAAAAATTGGCTGGAAGCCAAATCCATGATCATAAAAATCAAATAGTTAGTTTTTATACAGTCTCTTAGGATAAGGAGGGGTGGCGCGTAGCACCGGGGTGGTTCGACTCGGCGATTCCACAACTCGTTTAGGGGCGTTATATATGTATTCTGCTCCAGTCGATAAACCTGGTTATCCTTCGGTGATGCGCTAGAATTCTCCAATTCCCAGATTAAAAAAACGCAAAATTTCCCGTCTCTCATCGTTCCGCACCAACGAGGTCTGTCCATGCATGCCCTGGTCCACGCCGCGGCCGAAAGCCGTCACCTGCTCTCCGGCAACGAAGCGGTGGCGCGCGCCGCCTGGGAAGCCGGCGTCCGAGTCGCCGCCGCCTACCCCGGCACCCCCGCGACCGAAATCCTGGAATACATCGCCCGCTATCCCGACATCTACTCCGAATGGTCGGTTAACGAAAAGGTTTCGGTGGAAGTCGCCATCGGCGCTTCGCTCGCCGGCTCGCGCGCCCTGGCCGCCATGAAACACGTCGGCATGAACGTCGCCTCCGACGCCTTCATGACCCAGTCCCTGGCCGGGGTGATCGGCGGCCTGGTCATCGTGGTGGCCGACGACGTTGGACTTTCCTCCTCGCAGAACGAGCAGGATTCGCGTTATTGGGGCCGATTCGGGCATATGCCCATTTTGGAACCCGCCGACTCGCAGGAAGCCTACGAGATGGTCCAGCGGGCCTTCGATCTCTCCGAGGAATACGAAGTCCCGGTCATCGTCCGCATGACCACCCGCGTCTGCCACGTCAAGGCCATGGTCACCTTCGCCGGCGAACGGGTCGAGCGCCCCGCCGCCGGATTCCAGAAAAATCCCCGGCGCTGGGTGATGACCCCCGCCAACGCCAAGCCGCGTCTGCCGCTGATGCACGAGCGCGACCAGAAATTCCGCGAACTGACCGAAACCATCGACTTGAATCTGACCGTCGCTGGCAGCGACCGTCGGGTCGGCTTCATCACCTCCGGCCCCGCCTTCATGCACGTCCGCGAGACCTTCCCCAACGCTCCCGTGCTCAAACTCGGCTTCACCTGTCCCCCGCCGCTGGACAAAATCCGCGCCTTCGCCGGTCAGGTCGATACCCTGGTGGTGGTCGAGGAAACCGAACCCCTGCTGGAAACCGAACTGCGCGCCGCTGGCATCAAAGTTCGCGGCAAGGACCTCCTGCCGCGCTTCGGCGAACTGGCCCCCAGCGTGTTGCGCCCCGCCATCAAGCCGTTGCTCGGCGAGCTCTACGAAGTTTCCCATTGCCCCCAGGCCGACGTGTTCCCCCGGCCGCCGACCCTGTGCGCGTCCTGTCCGCACCTCGGCCCCTACTTCGCCCTCTCCCACATTCGCAACCTCAACATCATCGGCGACATCGGCTGCTACACGCTCGGCGCCAGTCATCCCTGGAACGCGCTGGATACCTGCATCAGCATGGGCGCTTCGCTGAGCATGGCTCACGGCATGGACAAGGGGCGCGGTGAATCCGATGAAAAGAAAAGTATCGTCGCGGTCATCGGTGACTCGACTTTCCTGCACATGGGCATGCAGGGCCTGCTGAACATGGTCTACAACCGGGGCAACGTCACCGTGCTGCTGCTGGACAATCGCTCGGTCGGCATGACCGGCGGCCAGGAGAATCCCGGCACCGGCCTGGACCTGCACGGCCTGCCGGCCCCCCGCGTGGACTTCGCCAAATTGGTCGAGGCCTTGGGCGTCCGTCCCGAACGCATCCGGATGGTCGATCCCTACCAACTGCCGACCATCGTCAAACTGGTGCGGGAAGAAACCAAGATGGAAGAGCCGTCGGTCATCATCACCGACCGCCCCTGCTCGCTCACCGACCGCTTCGAGCGCCTGAATCCCTACACGGTCATCGATGAGAAATGCACCGGCTGCGGCAACTGCATCGACCTCGGCTGTCCGGCGATTTCCGTATCCCGCCGCGAAACCACGACGACCAAGAGCGGCAAGAGTAAGGAGTTGGTGTTCGCCCGCATCGACGCCAACACCTGCACCGGCTGTCACATGTGCGTCGAAACCTGCGCTCCCGAGGCCATCATCCAGCCCGCGCCGCCGTCGGACCGCGTGATTCGGATTCATCCCCATGCGTGACGGCATCACCAACCTCCTCGTGGTCGGCATCGGTGGCCAGGGCGTGATGACCGCCGCCGAAATGCTGGCCCGCACCGCTCTGAGTCAGGGCTACGATGTCAAGAAAACCGAAGTCGCCGGCATGGCCCAACGCGGCGGCGTGGTCTCCTCGCACGTCCGCTTCGGTCCCAAGGTTTACTCGCCGCAGATCGATCCCGGCGAGGCGGACCTGCTCATCGGTTTCGAAGCCGCCGAAGCGCTGCGCTGGGCCAGCCACCTGCGCCCGACCGGCGTGGCCATGGTCAACACCCTGCGCCTGGCCCCACCGATCGTGTCGGCGGGCTTGTACGACTACCCCGCCGATCCCATCGGCGCGCTGGCGGCGACCGGCCTCGAAGTCCATGCCTTCGACGCCGGTGCCATCGCCGAGGAACTCGGCAACGCCAAGTTGGTGAACACCATCATGCTGGGCGCCATCAGCGACTACCTGCCCTTCCCCGCCGCCGCGCTGGAGGAATGCATCGTTGCAGGTTTTCGCGCCTACAAACCCAAGCTGGCCGAAATCAACGCTCGCGCGTTCGCGGCGGGTCGAGCGGCCGGCCATCAAAAACTAACCAACCCGTGAGGAAAATAATAATGAACGGCGGATTGCGTCATATTCTTCTGGCTCTGTTACTGCTGACGGGACTCAACCCGGCCCACGCCGCCGAGCCGATCAAAATCGGCTCGTTTCTGAGCGTCACCGGCCCGGCTTCTTTTCTGGGCGATCCCGAACTGAAGACCCTGCAAATGGTGGTGGATGAAGTCAACGCTCGAGGCGGCGTGCTGGGTCGCCCGGTGCAGCTCATCCATTACGATACCGGCGGCAACGCCAGCGACGCCCTGCGGTACGTCAAGCGCTTGATTCGCCGCGACCGGGTCGATCTCATCGTCGGCGGCACCACCACGGGCGATACTCTGGCGGTGATTCCCGAAGTGGAACGGGAAGGTGTGCCATTGATTTCGCTGGCGGGGGCGATTGAGATCATCGAACCGGTCAAAAAGTGGGTGTTCAAGGTCGCGCATACCGACCGCATGGCCGCCGCCAAGATTTACGAGGATCTGAACCGGCGCGGTTTGACCCGAGTCGCGCTGATCACCGGCGACGGCGGCTTCGATAAATCCGGCCGCGAACAACTCCGGCAACTGGCCCCGGAGTACGGCATCCAGATCGTTGCCGACGAGTCCTACGGCAACCGGGATACCGACATCACCACCCAGTTGACCAAGATTCGCGCTTCCGACGCCCAAGCGCTCATCAACTTCGGCTTCGGCCAGGCACCGGCGATTGTGACTCGCAACGTCGCCCAACTCGGCATCGACCTGCCGCTCTACCAATCCCACGGCGTCGCCTCCCAGACCTTTATCGACCTGGCCGGTCCCGCCGCCGAGGGCGTGCGTCTGCCGGCCGCGGCCCTGGTGGTCGCCGAGCAACTCCCCGATGACGACCCGCAAAAGCCGGTTCTGCTGAGCTATAAGAATCGGTACGAGGCCCAACACGGCCCGGTATCGACCTTCGGCGGCCATGCCTACGACGGCATCATGATCGCCTTGGCCGCCGTCGAGCGGGCCGGCGGGACCGACAAAGCCAAGGTTCGCGATGAAATCGAGAAAACCCAGAGCTTCGTCGGCACTTCGGGTATTTTCAACATGACTCCCGAAGACCACATGGGCCTGAGCCTGGACGCCTTCAAAATGGTCGAGGTGCGCGAGGGTGTCTGGACCTTGGTGGAAAACGCGGACTAAACCCCGCCGATGCTCGAACAGCTTTTCCAGTTCCTGGTCACCGGGATCACGGTTGGTTCGCTCTACGCTCTGGTGGGCTTGGGTTTCGCCCTGATCTACAACGCCTCCGATGTGGTCAATTTCGCCCAGGGCGAGTTCGTGATGTTGGGGGCCATGACCGCCATTTCGCTGGTGGCCGTCGGCTTCCCGCTGCCGCTGGCCGCCGTCGCGGCCATCCTGATCACCATCGGAGTCGGGCTGGCCCTGGAACGGTTCGCCATCGAACCCTCCTTGGGCGCGTCGGTGGTGACGACGATCATCATCACCATCGGCGCGGCGATTTTCCTGCGCGGCGTGGCGCTGCTGATCTGGGGCAAGGATTTCCATGCCCTCCCCGCCTTCTCCGGCGATGCCCCCATCCACCTGGGCGGCGCGACCCTGTTGCCGCAAAGTCTGTGGGTGATGGGCGCTACCGTGCTGCTGGTCGTGCTGGTCCGCGCCTTTCTCAACAAAACTCTACTCGGTAAAGCGCTGCTCGCCTGTTCTGTCAACCGCGCCGCCGCGCAATTGGTCGGGATCAACGTCCGGGTGATGTTGCGGCTGGCCTACGGTCTGTCCGCCGGACTGGGCGCGATCGCCGGCATCCTGATCGCCCCGATCACCTTCAGTTCTTACGAAGCCGGGATCATGCTGGGGCTGAAAGGTTTTTGCGCCGCCATCATCGGCGGCATGGGCAACCCGATGGGCGCGGTGGCGGGGGGGTTGTTGCTGGGGGTGCTGGAAGCCCTCGGCGCGGGGCTGATTTCTTCCGGTTACAAGGACGCGATCACTTTTCTGTTCGTGCTGATGGTGCTGTTCTTCGAGCCGACCGGTTTGTTCGGCCACAAATCCGCGGATCGGGTCTGAGCGATGCGTCTGGTCGGGTTGGCGGTCTTTACGGTCGGCGCGGTGTTGTTGCCCGTACTGTTCCCGGACAACTATTTCGTCCTGGTGGTCGGGGTCTCGGCCGGTCTGCATGTCATCCTGGCGGTCGGCCTCAACTTACTGATGGGCTACGCCGGGCAGATTTCCCTGGGCCACGCCGCGTTCTTCGGCATGGGTGCCTACGCTTCCGCGATTCTGACCACCCGTTACGCCTGGCCTTCACTGCTGGCGCTGCTTGCCGGACTCTTGGTCGCCGGGTTCATCGCTTGGGTGCTGGCCCGGCCGATTCTGCGCCTGCGCGGTCACTATCTGGCCATGGCCACCTTGGGGTTCGGTATCGTCATCCACGTCATCATGGTCCAGTCCGTGGTTTGGACGGGTGGGCCGGATGGCTTGGGTTCCATTCCCCCACTGAACCTGTTGGGCTGGTCGGTCGACACCGACTTGCGCTGGTACGGGTTGGTGGTCACCGCCACGGTGTTGGCCATCTGGCTGTCGCTCAACATCATGGATTCCCGAGTCGGCCGCGCCCTGCGCGCGGTGCGCGGCTCCGAATTCGCCGCCCAGATGCTCGGCGTCGACACCACGCGCGCCAAGACCCAGATCTTCGTGGTCTCCGCCCTGTTCGCCGCGTTCGCCGGCAGCCTGTTCGCCCACCAGCAGGGATTCGTCAGTCCCGACTCGTTCGGCCTGATGGTCTCGGTCGAACTGGTGACCATGGTGGTGCTCGGCGGCCTGGCCTCGACGTTTGGGGCCGCGTTCGGCGCCATCACCCTGACCGTGTTGCACGAAAGTCTGGTGGTGTTCGAGGATTACGAAATGCTGATTCACGGCGCGCTGCTGATGGCCGTGATGATTTTCCTGCCGCAAGGCTTGTTCGTGGGGTTGAGTCAGGTCGCGCGGCGGTGGTGGGGCGCGTTTCGTCAAAAGTCCTGAGAGCCTCTCGGTTAGGGAAAAGCGGTACGGGGAC
>REEE01000200.1 GCA_007695245.1 Candidatus Competibacteraceae bacterium
GAGGTCTTCGACTCGGTCATCGTGGTGACCGACCGGCGCATCCTCGACAGCCAGATCCAGGCGACCATCAAGCAGTTCATGCAGGTGGGCGCGACGGTGGGCCACGCCGCGCGCTCCGGCGACCTGCGCCGCTTCATCGAGCAGGGCAAGAAGATCATCGTCTCGACGGTGCAGAAGTTTCCGTTCATCCTCGACGAGATCGCCAGCGAGGGCGGCAAGACCTTCGCCATCGTCATCGACGAGGCGCACTCCAGCCAGGGCGGCAAGACCTCGGCGGCGATGAGCCAAGCGCTCGGTACTCCGGCGGAGGACGAGGACGCGGGACCGGACCCCGAGGACACGGTGAACGCCGCCCTCGAAAAGCGCATGGCGGCGCGCAAGATGCTGACCAACGCCAGCTACTTCGCCTTCACCGCCACGCCCAAGAACAAGACCCTGGAGATGTTCGGCGAGCCGCTGCCGCCCGACGCCGAGGGCAAGATCAGGCACCGGCCCTTCCACGGCTACACCATGAAGCAGGCCATCGAGGAGGGCTTCATCCTCGACGTGCTGAAGCACTACACGCCGGTGGACAGCTACTACAAGCTGGTCAGGAAGACCGAGGATGACCCCGAGTTCGACACCAGGAAGGCGCGCAAGAAGCTGCGCCGCTACGTGGAGAGCCACGACCACGCGATCCGGCTCAAGGCCGAGATCATGGTCGATCACTTCCACGAACAGGTGCTGGCCGCCGGCAAGATCGGCGGGCAGGCGCGGGCGATGGTGGTCACCAGCGGCATCGAGCGGGCGATTCAGTACTTCCACGCCTTCAAGGCGTATCTGACGGAGCGCAAGAGCCCTTATCAGGCCATCGTCGCGTTCTCGGGCGAGCACGAGTACGGCGGCGCGAAGGTGAGCGAGGCGTCGCTCAACGGGTTCCCGAGCGGTGATATCGCCGGGAAGATTCAGAGCGACCCGTACCGCTTCCTGATCTGCGCCGAAAAATTCCAGACCGGCTACGACGAGCCGCTGCTGCATACGATGTACGTGGACAAGACGCTTGCGGGGATCAAGGCGGTGCAGACCCTGTCGCGGCTCAACCGCGCGCACCCGCGGAAGCACGACTGCTTCGTGCTCGACTTCCAGAACAACAGCGAGGCCATCACCTTCGCCTTCCAGGACTACTACCGCACCACGCTGCTCGCCGACGAGACCGACCCGAACAAGCTGCACGACCTGAAGGCGGCGCTCGATGCGGCTCAGGTGTACGCGCCGGAGCAGGTGCGGCAGTTAGTGGAGCGGTTCCTCGGCGGCGCGGATCGCGACCGGCTCGACCCGCTCCTCGATGCCTGCGTGGCGGTCTACGTGGACCGGCTCGACGAGGACGGCCAGGTGGAGTTCAAGGGCCAGGCCAAGGCCTTCTGCCGCACCTACGCCTTCCTCTCGTCGGTGATCCCGTACAACAACGCCGAGTGGGAGAAGCTCTCGATCTTCCTCGACCTCCTCACCCCCAAGCTGCCGGCACCGAAGGAGGAAGACCTCGCCAGGGGCATCCTCGAAGCCATCGACATGGACAGCTACCGCGTCGAGAAGCAGGCCGTGTTGAAGATCGCGCTGGCCGACGAGGACGCGGAGATCGAACCGGTGCCGACGGACGCGGGCGGGCGCAAGAGCGACCCCGAACTCGATCGCTTGAGCAACATCCTGAAGTCGTTCAACGAGCAGTTCGGGACACTGTTCGCCGACACCGACCGGGTCGCGAAGCGAATCCGCGACGACATCGCGCCGAAGGTCGCCGCCGATGCCGCGTACCAGAATGCGAAGGAGAACACCCCCCACACCGCCCGACTGGCCCACGACCAGGCGCTCGGCAAGGTGATGCAGCACATCCTGAAGGACGACACGCAGGTGTACAAGCAGTTCGTCGAGAACGAGTCGTTCAAGCGGTTTGTCGGCGACATGGTGTATGCGATCACAAACCCGTAACCTGCGCTGGGCGACGCGGGCAACAACATTATGCTACCCGTTGGGGTTCCGGAGCATGACGACCACCCAGCGCCCATGGATCGGCGAACTCGCGGCTGAGTTTGCCGAAACCACCCTCCGCGCTATTGAAAATACCTCAGCAAACCGACAACGATTCCATCAATCTTGCGGATAAAACCGCGCAACCCCGTTCGGGCGTTCACCCGGCGAATGGATTCCGCAGCACGATGGTATCGGCCCGATCCGGCCCGGTGGAGATGATGTCGATCGGCGTCGCGCTCAACTCCTCGATACGCCGCAGATAGGCTTGGGCGGTGGCCGGCAGATCTTCATACCGCCGTGCGCCCACGGTGGACTCCTTCCAGCCGGATATCTCTTCGTAAATCGGCTGGCACAGGGCCAGCGCCTCGGCCCCCAGCGGCGCGCTGTCGAGCCGATCTGGTCCACACCGATAACCCACGCAGACCTGGATGCTGTCCAGCCCATCCAGTACGTCCAATTTGGTCACGCACAATCCCGACACGCTGTTGTTCAGGATCGAGCGCCGCAGGGCCACGGCGTCGAACCAGCCACAGCGCCGCCGCCGACCGGTGGTCGAGCCGAATTCGTGGCCGCGCTCGGCCAGATATTCGCCGGTTTCATCGAACAACTCAGTCGGGAATGGTCCACCGCCGACCCGGGTGGTGTAGGCCTTGGTAATCCCTAGCACGTAGTCCAGATAGCACGGTCCTAGGCCCGTCCCGGTCGCCGCCCCGCCGGCGGTGGTGTTGGAGGAGGTCACGTAGGGATAGGTGCCATGATCGATATCCAGCATCGCGCCCTGGGCACCCTCAAACAACACGTTGTGGCCACGCCGCCGGTGTACGTCCAGCAGTTCGGTAACATCCGCCGCCAGCGGCCGCAACCGTTCGCTCATCGCCAGCGTTTCGTCGAGCACCTTCTGAAAATCGACCGGCTCGGTCTGAAAATAGCGTTGCAGCACGAAATTGTGAAAATCCAGCACTTCACCCAGCTTGGCGGCGAAGCGTTCCCGATGGAACAGATCGGCCAGCCGCACCGCCCTTCGCGACACCTTGTCCTCATAGGCCGGACCGATGCCACGCCCGGTGGTACCGATGGCCCGTTCGCCGCGCGCCTTCTCGCGGGCCTGATCCAGCGCCACATGATAGGGTAGGATCAGCGGACAGGCCTCGCTGATCCACAACCGCGCCGTCACCTCCACGCCCCGGCGTTCCAATTGGTCGATCTCGGTCAATAACGCCGCTGGCGACAGCACCACGCCGTTGCCGATCAAGCATTGCACGCCGTCGCGCAGGATGCCGGACGGGATCAGATGCAACACGGTTTTCTGGCCGCCGATGACCAGGGTATGACCGGCGTTGTGCCCCCCCTGAAACCGCACCACCACAGCGGCGTGTTCCGTCAGCAGGTCCACCACCTTCCCCTTACCCTCGTCGCCCCATTGCGCGCCGATGACCACCACATTCTTGCCCATGTCGGTTCGTTTCCCGTGAGTGATTTCGCGTTATTCTAACCGTTTTTGGGGAACGCTTCCGGCAATAGGAACCACGCTCCATGCTCCGTCGCGCCGCATCAGGACGTGATCGCAACCCAGTTCCAGCAGCCCTACCGCCACGCCCGGCAATGCTTGAATCACCCGCTCGCCCCGACCGCGCAATTCAGCGATCCAGCGCTCCAGCGCGGCATCCGTCTCGGCGGGCGCGCCGATCACCCGGCGGGTTCGATCCGGCGTCGCACCGATCCGCAACAAAGTCGCCAGGTCGGCGCTGAAGCCGGTCGCCGGTCGAGCGCGGCCGAACACCTGGCCGATTTCATCGTAACGCCCACCCTGCGCCACCGCCTGGCCTTGTCCGGTCACGTAGGCGGCAAAGACGACCCCGGTGTGGTAGTGATAGCCGCGCAGTTCGGCCAGATCGACATGAATCGGCAATTCCGGCCGCTGGCGCCGCAACGCTGCGGTCAGATTTCGCAACACCGACAACGCTTCGCGCACCGCCGCGCCGGCCTCGGTTAAATACACTTCGGCCTCATCCAGCACTTCGACCCCACCATTCAATTCGGCCAGCGCCAGAAACCATGCGGTGCAGGACGCCGGTAACGACCAGGCGACCAAGTACTGGCGAATCTCCGGTAGCGCCTTACGCTGCAAGGCTTCGAACAGCAAGGCCTCACGCTCTTGCCCCAAATCAGCCCGGCGCACCAGTTCGCGAAAAATCGCCACATGCCCCAAATCCAGATGGACTTCGCCGATGCCCGCCACCCTCAGCGTTTCCAGCATCAGGGTCAGCACTTCCAGATCGCTTTCATGTCCCCGGTGGCCATACAGCTCCACGCCCGCCTGATACGGGCTGCGGGACCCGCCGAACCCATCGGCGCGGGTTCGTAGCACCTCGCCCATATAGCACAGCCGAGTCGGCCCGGCGCGCTTGAGGAGATGGGCGTCGATCCGCGCCACCTGCGGCGTCATGTCCGCCCGCACTCCCATCATCCGACCGCTGAGTTGATCGGTGAGTTTGAAGGTTTGCAACTCCAGATCGTTACCCGTACCCGTCAGCAACGAATCCAGAAACTCGATCAGCGGCGGGACGACCAATTCGTAGCCCCAGCTTTCGTAGAGATCCAGTAATTCGCGGCGCAAGCCTTCCATCTGGCGGGCGGCGGGCGGCAGAATTTCTTCGATGCCTTCAGGTAACAGCCAACGGTCTTCGGGAATCATGACGGATCAATCATAACCAAGGCAGGCGCGATCGTGCGCTGGAGGACATCAGCGGAGAAAGTACAGAACCAGCAACCCCACCGCCATGCTGAGCAACCCAACGAACCGCAGCACGCGATCCTCCAGTTGGGTGATTTGCAGCAGGGTCTGGCGCAGGGCACGGGGATTGAGGAACGGCAGAATACCTTCCAGCACCAACATCAAACCGAACGCCGCCAGCAGTTCATTCCACATGGCGGCGCTCGGGGTCTGGGACGGCGACTTCGTCCGTCCCACAGGCTGAAATTGTCATCGAATCCGGTTGAATGCCAGGAGATCAGCTGAGTCAATCCGGCGAAAAAGCTTGATCGTCCGAAGGCTCAGGGTCCGCTTCCAACAGGCCAGGCTCCGGCAGCACCTCCGGAATCTCAGGAGGCGATGGCGTCGTCTCCGGAACCCTCGGTTCAGGCTCCGGCAGCACCTCCGGAATCTCAGGAGGCGATGGCGTCGTCTCCGGAACCCTCGGCGGCGACGGTGCTGGAACCCTCGGTGCCGGAACCTCGGAAACCTCTTCCTGATGACTGGCTTGGTTAAAGTAGCGGAAGAACTGGGAATCCGGCTGCAGGACCAGCAGGTCCTTCTGGTCTTTAAAACTCTGCCGGTAAGCCGTCAAGCTCCGGTTGAAACTGAAAAATTCCGGGTTTTGACCAAAAGCTTCCGCGTAGATCCGGGTAGCCTCGGCATCGCCCTCGCCGCGCTCCCGCTCGGCGTCGCGATAGGCCTCGGCCAGAATCACGGTACCCTGACGGTCGGCATCAGCCCGGATGCCTTCAGCTTCCTGAGCGCCGCGGGACCGGAATTCCATAGCCACCCGCAACCGCTCGGCCCGCATCCGGTTGAAGACCGACGCGCTGACATCCGGCGGCAGATCGATGCGCTTGATCCGCACGTCCACGGCGGCGATGCCCAACTGCGTGGCCTGCTCCCGGAGCGACTCACTCAGAATTCTCATGATCTGCTCGCGATCGGACGCCAACACCTCCTGAATGGTGCGGCGGCTAAATTCGCTGCGCAGGCCGTCCTTGACGATCTGGTCGAGCCGAATATTGGCCTGGCGGGGGTCGCCACCCACCGACGTGTAGTAGCGCCGCACGTCTTCGATCCGCCACATGACGAACGAATCCACGATCACGTTCTTTTTCTCGGCGGTCAGGAACCGTTCCGGGTCGGTGTCCAGGGTCTGTAACCGCCGATCAAATTTACGAATGTTATTGACCAGCGGCCACTTCCAGTGCAGCCCCGGTTCGTAGTTGGCTTCGACGATCTCACCCAACTGGAAGCGTAGCGCGGTTTGCCGCTCTTCCACCGTGAACAGAGACAGGCTGATAATCACCGCCAAGGCCGCGACCCCGCCTAGCAAGGTGTTGCGAGAAACAGGTAGTTTTGGCAGGGCCATATCAACGCACCTCCCGGGCACGACTTAAATCACGCAGGCGAGGGATCGCCCCGCCGTCATCGACCGAGGCTGACGCGCCTGGCATCTCGGACAGAACGCCGCCCGTGGCGCGCGTACCAGTTCCCGAGGCTTCTCCAGACCGCAGCAGACGATCCAGGGGCAGGTAGAGCAGGTTGTTCGTACCCTGCACGTCCACCAACACCTTGCTCGCCTGCATCAACACGGCTTCGATCGTCTCCAGGTACAGTCGCTCGCGCGTCACTTCCGGAGCTATCCGATAAGCCCCCAACAACTGTTCGAAGCGGCTGGCTTCACCTTCAGCCTGCGCGATGACCTGTTCCCGGTAAGCCGACGCCTCTTGCAAGCGGCGCGTCGCCTGACCGCGCGCCCGCGGAATCACTTCGTTGGCGTAGGCCTCGGCCTCGTTCATAAACCGCTGTTCGTCCTCGCGGGCCTTAATGGCGTCGGCGAAGGCGTCCTGCACTTCTTCCGGCGGCTGCACGTCCTGCAGGACGACGGTCACGATCTGCATGCCGGAACCCCGGCTGCCGGTTTCCTGCTCGGAAACCAACAACGATTCGGGCGGATAGTTGTCCAGGATGCGCTGGCTCAACACCTGGATATTCGCCACGATCTCGGCGCGTCCCTCGGTCAGCACAAAATCCATGGTGCTTTTGCCGATGGTCTCGCGCGCGGCGCTCTCCACCACCTGCACCAGCACGGCTTCCGGCTCGGAGATGTTGAACAAATACGCCCGCGGGTCATTGATCTGGTACTGCACCGCCAGACGCACGTCGACGATGTTTTCGTCCTGGGTCAGCATCAACGCTTCCTGGGGGACCGAACGGACCGCCGATTGGCGAACGGGACTGACCGTGGTGCCATCCGGGGAGCGGTAGCCGATCTCCCGGAACCGCCGCTGCTCTACGTTCACGATCTCGACGCGATCGATGGGGAACAGCCGCAAATGCGGTCCGGGCATGGTGGTGGTGTGGTAGCGGCCAAACCGCTGCACCACGCCGCGCGTGCCCTCATCCACAATATAGATGCTGGCGATCAACCACCCGACCAGGGCGATCACCACCACGATCACGGTGATCCCGGCGAATCCGGAGCTTGGGGTGCCCGGCGATCCCGAACGACCGCCGCCACCGCCACCGCCACCGCGGCGACCGCCCAGCAGAGAGCCAAATTTATCCGAAAGCTTACGGATCACTTCATCCAGATCGGGCGGACCCTGATCGCGCCCACCTCCACTCCAGGGATCGCGGTTGCCGCCTCCTCCCGGTTCGTTCCAAGCCATGTCGTACCTCAAAATTCGTTGCGTAAACTGCTAATTAAACCGCCGGGATTTCAAAACCCGAACGCACCCATTCCGCTCGTAAGCCATCCCGGCGGTACAGCAGATTCAAATTACCGCGCGACGTGCGCACTTCGATGAGCCAATCACCCTCCGGACTGGTTTGTTCGGCCACCACCGCCCCCAAATCGAACAATCGGGCTCGCAACCGGGCGGCAATCGGCGGCAAACAAAGCCAGCCATGCACTTTTTCGCCGTGCAAGCGCTCGACGAGCGCGGTTTTCAAGAGATCGATTCCGGCTCCGGTCACAGCCGACAACCAAACGGCGCGCACCTGACCTCCGGCATCGCGTTCCAGTCGTGGCAGGTCGCCACTGAGATCGATTTTGTTGAACACCTGAAGTTGCGGCACCGACTCCGCGCCGATTTCCTCCAACACCGCGTCGACCTGATCGATGACCGCACTCCGGTCGGGATGATTGGCGTCGATCACATGAAGCAACAGACGGGCTTCACAGGTTTCCCGCAAGGTCGCGCGAAAGGCCGCCACCAACTCGTGCGGCAGGCGACCGATAAAGCCTACCGTGTCGGCCAGCACCGCCGGTTCTGCGCTCGGCAGATCCAGTCGCCGCAGCGTTGGATCCAGAGTGGCGAACAACTGGTCGGCCGTATAGACGCCCGCTCGCGTCAGGGTATTGAACAAGGTGGACTTACCAGCGTTGGTATATCCGACCAGCGATACCGTCGGAAATTCCGCCTTGCGTCGAGCGCGTCGCCCCTGCTCGCGCTGCCGGTCGACCCGATCCAAACGCAGGCGAATCTGCCGGATGCGCTCGGCGAGCAACCGTCGATCGGTTTCCAACTGGGTTTCCCCGGGACCGCGCAGCCCGATACCGCCTCGCTGTCGTTCCAAGTGAGTCCAGCCTCGCACCAACCGGGTGGACAAATGCCGCAACTGCGCCAACTCCACCTGCAGCTTGCCCTCAAAACTGCGGGCCCGCTGGGCGAAAATATCCAGAATCAGCCCGGTTCGATCCACGACCCGACAGCGCAGAAGCGCTTCCAGATTACGCTCCTGCCTCGGCGACAGGGCATGATCGAAAAGCGCCAGTTCCGCACCGCTGCGCTCCACCGCCTCCCGAATTTCCTCAGCCTTGCCGCTGCCGACGAACAGGCGGGAGTCCGGCGCCTGCCGGTGCCCGGTGATCAGCGCCACGCATTCAGCCCCCGCCGATGCCGCCAGTTCCTGAAACTCGGCGAAATCCTGGGCGCCTTCGAAGCTCTCCAGCACCAGATGCACTAATACGGCGCGTTCGCCACCGCGCGGACGTTCGAACAAATCAACTCCCGTAATCTTCAACCAACGGCATCAGGTTTGCTCGCCGCCGCTGGTGTCGTCCGTCGCCAGATTCAACCGCACGTTCCGAACCGGCACCACCGTGGAAATGGCGTGCTTGTAAATCATCTGGCTCACGCTGTTCTTGAGCAACACCACAAACTGATCGAAAGACTCGATTTGCCCCTGCAACTTGATGCCGTTCACCAGATAGACCGAAACTGGAATTCGTTCCTTGCGCAATGCGTTCAGGAACGGTTCTTGGAGGGAATGACCTTTTGCCATGCGACTCTCCCTTATTGTTATGGGCTGAAAACAGTTCGAAAAACACGCTGAAAGCAGGTAAAAACAAACGACAGCATGACACGGGCACGACATGCGCCAACTCGCCGGAATCAATTGCCGAACGGTCGGCGCGTCGAATTCTCATGCAATGCTAAGGATCTGTGAGACTGGCAAAGATCGCTTGAAACACCGCCACTTCACCCAAAGTACGTCGCATCCGAAACAGATCCATCTTAACATAACCGGTCCGAGATGCCGGAAAAAACCCGTTCGCGCGCCAGGTTCGCCAGGACCGCGTCCAACAACTCATCGCCTTGACCGCTCAGCCAGAAGGCCTTTTTTTCGGCGCGGAGCCACGTTAACTGCCGCTTGGCGAATTGCCGGGTCGCCGCGATGCCGCATTCGATCATCGCCACTGAGTTCAAATTCCCTTCAAGATAAGCCCACACCTGTCGGTAACCCACCGCCCGCAAGGCGGGGCGATCCAAGTTCAGGTCACCACGCGCTTTCAGACGCTCTACTTCCGCGACGAACCCCTGCTCCAGCATGGCGTGAAACCGTCGCTCGATGCGAGCATGCAGGATCTGTCGTTCCGCGGGAACCACGATCAGCTTGATGATGCGAAACGACAGTGTTTCGTCGTGCGGACGGGCGCAAAGTTCCGTCAAGGAGCGACCGGTGAGTTCGTGAACCTCAAGCGCCCTTTGGATCCGTTGCCGGTCGTGGGCATGAATGCGCGCCGCCGCCGTCGGGTCGAGCCGCGCCAACCGGGCATGCAGGACAGCGCTGCCTCGTTCGGCGAACTCCGCCGCCAGCCGGGCGCGCAGCGCGGGATCGGCGGATGGCAAGTCCGCCAAGCCCCGTTCCAGCGCCCGGAAATAGAGCAGGGTTCCGCCGACCAACAGCGGAATCCGTCCAGCGGCCTGGATGGCGGCGATTTCGCGCAAGACATCGGTCCGGAATTCGCCGGCGGAGTATGCCTCGGCTGGATCGCGAATATCGATCAAGCGATGGGGAGCCAAGCGTCGGGTTGCCCGATCGGGTTTGGCGGTGCCAATATCCAGACCCCGATAGACCTGTGCCGAATCCACGCTGATGATTTCAAAGGGCCACCGCCGCACCAATTCCACCGCCAGCGCGGTTTTGCCGGAAGCGGTCGGTCCCATCAGAAACAGCACGGGCGGGCGGTGCTCGACGACAGTCATTGTCTCAATGGACGCTCAATGGACGCTTGGGTCATGTGGGCTCGAATCGGAAATGAGGCCATGCGCTGGATCAACGCCCGCGCCGGAACAACCGATCCAGTTCCTCCAGCGTCAACTGAATCCAGGTGGGCCGGCCATGATTGCACTGCCCGCCGTGATCGGTGCGTTCCATGGCGCGCAACAGCGCGTTCATTTCCAGCAGATTGAGCGGTCGATTGGCCCGCACCGCACCATGGCAGGCCAAGCTGGCCAAGAGGTCCAGCGTGGCCCGTTCCGGGCGGTCGCTCTGCTCGTGCAGCGCCAGATCGGCCAGCATGTCGCGCACTAATGCCGCGATATCCAGTCCGGCCAGCGCCGCCGGAATTTGGCGCACCACCACGGTTTCCGGCCCCAAGACCGCGACATCGAGACCGGCTCGGGCGAATAGCGCCTCGTGCGCCTCGACCCACTGCCGTTCGCGGTCGCCGACCGCCAGCGTCACTGGAACCAGCAACGCCTGGGTCTTGACGCTCCCTTCGTCCGCCAGCGCGGTTTTCAGGCGCTCGTACAGAACGCGCTCGTGGGCGGCATGCATATCCACCATGACCAACCCGGCGGCGTTTTCCGCCAGCACATAGCAGCCGTGCAACTGACCCAGCGCATAACCCAACGGCGGCGGTTCGGCGACCGAAGCCGGAGGTGCCATGGACTCCGAGGCGGGCGCGGATTCGGAACCGTGTAATTCGCCGTAGGTCGCTAACAGTCGTTCCCGGACCTCCAACGGCAATCCCGCTTGTCCCGTTCCATACGGCGCGCCCGGTCGTCCGGTGAATCCACCCGCTCCCAACCGCTCTCCGGCCTGGACCACCGGCGCCGGCGTCGCGCCGGGACGGGCCTCAGCCAGCGTCGCTTGCACGGTTCGACGGACGAACTCATGGATCAGCGACGCTTCCCGAAACCGTACCTCCTGCTTGGCGGGATGGACGTTGACATCCACCACTGCGGGATCGAGTTCCAAATGGAGCACGGCCGCCGGATGGCGGCCCTGATAGAGGATATCCTGATAAGCTTGGCGCAAGGCATGAGCGAGGGTCCGATCCCGCACCGGCCGGCTGTTGACGAAGAAATACTGCTGGTCCGGCTGAGCGCGGGACACCGCCGGCAGGCCGAGCCAACCCCACAGCCGCAACCCCATTTCGGTGCGATCCACGAACTGGCTGGCGGTGGCGAACTCCCGGCCGAGCAACACCACCACCCGCCGCAACCACGCCTCTTGGCCCGACGCCGGTTCAAAATCCAGCACCACCCGCTGGTTGTGCCACAAATTGAAACCGACCGCGAACCGATTCAGGGCCAGGCGGCGGACGCTGTCTTCGATGTGGCCGAATTCGGTGCGCTCGCCGCGCAGAAACTTGCGGCGGGCCGGGACGTTGAAGAACAGATCGCGCGCCTCGACCGTGGTGCCGACCGGGTGCGGCGCGGGGATGGGCTCGCCAACGGGCGTACCACCGTCGCCGCTGATCCGCCAACCGGTCTCCTGCTCGGCGATCCGGGAAGTCAGGGTCAATCGCGCCACTGAAGCCATGCTCGGCAGCGCCTCGCCGCGAAAACCCAGGCTGGCGACATGCAGGAGATCGTCGAAACGAGCGAGTTTGCTGGTGGCATGACGGGTGAGGGCGAGCGTCAGGTCGTTGGGATGGATGCCGGAACCGTTATCGCGCACCCGGATCAGCCGGACGCCGCCCTGCTCCACTTCGACCACGATGCGGGTCGCACCGGCGTCCAGGCTGTTTTCCAGCAGTTCCTTAACCAGGGAAGCCGGGCGCCCGATCACCTCGCCCGCGGCGATCTGGCTAACCAGTTGCGGGGGTAGTGGTCGAATGCGCCCGTTTGCCATCGGAGTGGGGCTTGCGGTCGGAAACCTGACCCGAACTCGCGCCGACGGCGCGGGTTCGGGCACCGGCCTACTGGAGGATCCGCTGCACGGCTTCCAGCACCTGTCGGGCGCTGGCTGAATCAACCGGCCGGTCGTCGGCGTCGCGGACCACCACCACCGTTTGCTGGCCTTGACCCGCCAAGCGAACCCGGTAACGGGTTCCCGGCGGCGGGGCTGCCGACTCGCCGCGCCAAAAAGCCAGCCTGGAGAAAAACCCGCTTTCGCCCGGCTGCTGATTTTCCAGCAAGGGATCGCGGTACTCGACCACGTACAGACCCTGACCGCGACTCTGCTCGTCGACCGCGTAATTGCCGCCATCCAAGGCCAATCCCACCAAGCGCCAGGCGCGGGTATACTCTTCATCGACAATCAGTCGGACCTCGCCGTCCTGCTCGACCAGACGCGAGCGCGGTCCGGTCGTCGGCGTCTCGGCCCGCGCCAGTTGCGATTCCGCGCGCCGTTCCGACGCTCCCAAGTGAACCATCAACCGGTTAAGCATCTCGGCCTCCAGTTCCGGACTCGGTGGCCGTTGCTGCCAGATAAAGGTATTGGTCGCGCTGGCGCCGGTCCCGCCGATCGCCACCTGTTCCACCCCAGAGTGACTCAGGTAAACCTCGGTTTTCCGGTCATCCAGCCCTCGCTCCAGGCGGACCCGGAACCGGTCGCGAGTCGGTGCCGAGTAGGCCATATCCAGAAACCGCCTGAGCACCCGACGAATGCCGTCTTCGGGAATGTCGGCCCGATTTTCCATCCAGTCGGTTTCCATGATGCCGATGGTGGGATCCTCGCGCTTGAGGTTGAAACCGTTGCTGGTCCAGAATTCCCGGACCTTGGGCCAGACCTGTTCCGGCGGTGCCGCGACCACCAACCAGCGCCGATCGCCATCCTGTCCCACGGTAATGCCCGGCTGCGCCGGCAGCACCGCCGCCGCGGTTCGAATCTGGGTTCCCGCGCCACGCTCGCGGTCGTAGGCCGACAAACTGGCCGAACCGGCCGGATCGATCTCCGGCACCAGCAGCGTATCATCAATGGTGGATGAGGTCAGGTCTGGCGGCACTTCCAGGGGTTGCGTCAAGGCGCTCTGCCGGTAGTCCGGTCGCCGATCGGGCACTATGGAATCGAAACGGGTCGAACAGGCGGTCAGCGCAACCAGCGTCGCCATCAGGATCGCGGCGCGCCACAGGGGATGAAAAAACCACATGATCATCGTATTCAGAGGACTTCAGCCTGGTGCAAGGCCGCCCGCACCGCCGGCTGGAACGGCTCCGACAGCGGGGTCAGCGGCAGACGAATGCCCGGCGGGATCAGGCCCAACTGGTGGACCGCCCATTTCACCGGGATCGGATTGGATTCAAGAAACAACGCTTGATGAAGGGGGGCCAGCCGGGCGTTGAGCGCCTCGGTCCGGGCGCGGTCGCCGGCCAGCGCGGCGGCACACAGCTCGCGCATGGCCCGAGGCGCGACGTTGGCGGTGACTGAGATCACTCCCTGGGCGCCGCTCAGGATCGCCTCGGCGGCGATGCCGTCGTCGCCGCTGTACACATCCAGACGGTCGCCGCAGCGGCGCACCAGTTCCTGGAGGCGTTCGAGGGTGCTGGCTTCCTTGATGCCGACGATGTTGGGATGATCGGCCAGCCGTTCGACGGTTTCCGGCTTCAGGTCGCAAGCAGTGCGGCCCGGCACGTTGTAGAGAATCTGCGGGATCGCCACTCGATCGGCAATCAATCGGTAATGTCGGTACAATCCTTCCTGGGTCGGCTTGTTATAGTAAGGCGTCACCAGCAGGCAGGCGTCGGCGCCGGCTTCCGTGGACTGTTGGGTCAGATGCAGCGCCTCGGCGGTCGAGTTGGCACCGGTGCCCGCGATCACCGGAATCCGGCCCTTGGCCTGTTCCACCACCCAGCGCACCAACCGAATGTGCTCCGCAAAATCCAGGGTCGCCGATTCACCGGTGGTGCCCACGGCGATGATGGCCTGGGTGCCGTTCTCAATGTGAAACTCCACCAGTCGCGCCAGCGCCTCGAAATCCAGCGCTCCATCCATCCGCATCGGCGTGACGATGGCCACCATGCTGCCACGAAACATAATCTTACATTCTCCATTCATCTACCATCACCGCATGGTACGAATACCGGACAGGCTTGACAAGCATCCCCGTCGTTGTCTCAGGGCAGTTTTCACCTCCGCTGGATACTTGTACACTGCGGTTAGTCATTCCCCTGAACCGCCATTCCCGTAGGAAGTCCTTTCCGTGAAAAATTACCTGGTCGTTTCCGCGCTCGGTGAAGACCG
Organism: Candidatus Competibacteraceae bacterium; assembly: GCA_007695245.1. Taxonomy (GTDB): domain Bacteria; phylum Pseudomonadota; class Gammaproteobacteria; order Competibacterales; family Competibacteraceae; genus REEE01. Next base: position 14,471 of record REEE01000200.1, read on the forward strand.
TCCCGGTCTGGTCAACGAACTGTCCCGCGTGATCCTGGACTGCGATTGCGGCATCGTGGATAGCCGCATGACGGTGCTGGGCGGTGAGTTCGCCATCCTGCTGCTGGTACAGGGCAACTGGAACACGTTGACCAAGCTGGAAATGCAGCTCAAGCGGCTGGAGCAGACGCTGAAGATGACCATCATCGCCAAACGCACCGAGACCCGCGTTCCGGCGGGAGACGTGCTGCCTTACGCGGTGGAAGTGGTGGCGGTCAATCAACCGGGCATCGTTCACCATTTGGCCAGCTTTTTCGCCAGTCGTTCGATCAATATCGAGGACATGGTCACCCGCAGCTACAGCGCCCCGCACACCGGGACGCCGATGTTCTCGGTCAACCTGGCTATCGGCATTCCGGCCAACACCCACATCGCCTTGTTGCGCGAGGAATTCCTGGACTTCTGCGACGACCTGAATCTGGATGCGGTGCTGGAACCGATCAAGGGGTGAGCCGCCATGAGCGTCAGCGTCGGACAACCGGTTCCCGACTTCAGCGTTACCGCCACCGGCGATCGGACGGTTCGACTGTCCGCGCTGCGCGGTCGCCGGGTGGTGCTGTATTTCTATCCCAAGGACCATACGCCGGGCTGCACGGTCGAAGGCCAGCAATTCCGGGACTTGCACGACCGGTTCGCCGCGCTGAACGTCCTGGTTTTTGGCGTTTCCCGCGACACCCTCCGAAGTCATGAAAATTTTCGCGCCAAACACGGTCTTCCGTTTCATCTACTTGCCGACACTGATGAAACCTTGTGCGAACTGTTCGAGGTTCTGAAGTTGAAGAAGCTGTACGGCAAGGAATCCATCGGCGTGGAACGCAGCACGTTTCTGATCGACGAAAACGGTGTGCTGCGCCGGGAATGGCGCAAGGTCAAGGCCGACGGCCACGCCGAAACCGTGCTGGCGGCGATTGAAGCTGGCGCGGAGGCACCCTAACAGCCATTTCTGACTGGCGTCCGGGTTTTTCCTATCTTGCGGTTGCGGGAGCGATGCCTGGCGATCCTGGAGCAAATGCCGCACGTCACAAGTTCATAATTTGTGTGTAGCTATTGCTAGCTTCCCCAGGAAAGCAATTTGATTAGCTGGTTATCCTTCAGGAGATATTTTGGAAAATAACGACTTTTTTTGCGTAGATGAGCTTTACTCAAGTGACGAAATACAACAACTGCTGAAAGTAGGTAATGCGGGTGGTGTACGTGTTTGTCTAAACCCTGAAGGAGCGGTAGCAAGAGCAGTTGTTATGACCTCTTTACTCGACACTAAACAGGCAAAAGAAAATCCATACCATGATAGAATTGAGGGAGACGTATTAGTTTACACAGGTGCAGGTAGAGAAGGAAACCAGTCCCTTGGAGGGATAAACAAGCGAATTCCTCAACAAATAGCCTTGATGTTTCCCATTTATTGTTTTGAGATAATTGGAAACAGGCGAGATAAGGCTATTGGTACCAAAAGATGGAGATTTTTAGGATTACTCGAATATTTAAGGCACTATCCAGATTTCCAGGTTGACATACATGGATCGATGCGTCAAGTTTGGCTTTTCGAGTTTCGAATTTATCGCGATCCCAGTATTATGATCATTAAAAATGAGCAAATAATTACAAGAAACATCATATTAAATTCAAAAGAAAAATCTCGATCCACCGATGAAGATCGCGAAATTATTACGAGAGAACCTTTTGAAGATGGCGATTTAAAATCCAAAGAATCTCCAGAAGTTATTGAAACTTTGCGTGGTCGATTGCTTGCTACCTCACCACGGCAATTTGAGCATGTTATCAAAGAGTTGCTTATAAAAACCGGCTTTGAGCAAGCAGAAATTACCAAATATAGCCAAGATGGCGGTATAGACGTAAATGCATATGCTGGACGGCATATGTGGCCAATTGAGAGGCTGCTTATACAAGTTCAGGCCAAACGGTGGTTACACTCAGTCGGCCGCAAAGAAATCGCTGAATTACGAGGCAGCCTTCAACCTTTTGCGCGTGGTTCCGTTGTTACAACGAGCCACTTCTCAAAAGCAGCTATCAAAGAAGCTAATGAAGCAGGTAAAAATCCAATAATTTTGCTAGATGGTTATCAGTTAGCTACCCTTATAAAGTCAGTCAAATTAGACTGGAACCAGCATGATTCTTCGTAGATTTCATCGGGTCCGCAATTATGGATAAAAGCACATCACCTTACAATCCTCTTGATAAGGTAAATCTTGGCAGAAGCATTGTCCGAGCATTGCTGGACCAGACTATAGAGTCGCTATCTAACACCTCTTTGCCTTTGGGATCTGGGATTTACGCAATCTACTACACGGGTTTATTTCCAGCCTATGAGCCCGTGGCCGCTCGAAACTGGAATGGCAAATTTGGTCAGCCCATCTATGTTGGCAAGGCAATCTCTAAAAGAGACAAGAAAAGCGGAATCACCGTCGACGCAAGCAAGGAAACAGATCTGAAGGATTGTCTCCGACAACACGCCCTCTCCATCGAACAGGCCAACAATCTGGATCTCGGGGATTTCTACTACCGTTGCCTGATCGTGGACGACATTTGGATTCCCCTGGGCGAAAACATGCTGATCGAAACCTTCCGGCCGATCTGGAATATTGTGATCGACGGTTTCGGTAACAAGGACCCCGGCAATCGTCGGGCGACGCAGCACCGCTCGTCGTGGGATGTTTTGCATCCCGGCAGATATTTTGCGGAGAAACTGGCGACCGGTGGGATCACGCCGGAAGACCTTACCCGCAAGCTCGAAAAATTTTTCGCCGGACACCCGGTCTCCCTGGTTTTAGAAAGTAGTGACGAAGACGACGACTGAACCTCAACAAGGTCGGCCAGGTGCCTTTGCCGAGACACGCTCGATCCAAAGACGGCACGACGCTTTCCCTCATCGCCACCCACCGCAAGGCAACTCGCTCGTGAACGACCCCGATCCGCAACGCCCCGCGCTCAGCTACCGCGACGCGGGAGTGGACATCGCCGCCGGCAATCGCCTGGTGGATCGCATCAAACCTTATGCCCGGCGCACGCTTCGGCCCGGTGTCCTGAGTGGGTTGGGCGGCTTCGGTGCCCTGTTTGAACTGCCGCTGGACCGCTACCGCCAGCCGGTGCTGGTCTCCGGCACGGATGGGGTCGGCACCAAACTCAAGCTGGCGCTGGAACTGGGCCGGCACGACACCATCGGCATTGACCTGGTGGCGATGTGCGCCAACGACGTGCTGGTGGTCGGTGCCGAACCGCTGTTCTTTCTCGACTACTACGCCACCGGCCGACTGGATGTGGAGGTGGCGGCGGACGTGATCAAAGGCATCGCCGACGGTTGCGCGCAGGCCGGCGCGGCGCTGGTGGGTGGGGAAACCGCCGAAATGCCGGGGATGTACGGCGCGGGCGATTATGACCTGGCCGGCTTCTGCGTCGGCGTGGTCGAGAAGGCGCGCATCATCGACGGTTCCCGAGTCGCGCCCGGCGATGTATTGCTCGCCCTCGCCTCCTCCGGACCGCACTCCAACGGCTATTCGCTGATCCGCAAGATTCTCGCGGTCAGCGGCGCACGGCTGGATCAGCCCTTCGCGGAGCGCACCCTGGGCGAGATGCTGTTGACCCCGACCCGGATTTACGTCAAGCCGATTTTGCAATTGCTGGAACAGTGTGAGGTTCGCGCCATCGCCCACATCACCGGCGGCGGCCTGACCGAGAATCTGCCACGGGTATTGCCGCCGAATACAAAGGCAGTCATCGATGCCGCCCGTTGGCCCCGGCCGGCGATTTTCCAGTGGCTGCAACAGCAGGGCGGCGTGAGCGAACCGGAAATGTGGCGTACCTTCAACTGCGGGGTCGGGTTGGTGGTCTGCGTCGCGGCGGAAGACGCTGAACCGGCGCAAGCCCTGCTGCGAGCGGCCGGCGAAACGGTCTGGGTAATGGGCCGGATCGCCGCCCACGACGGTGAGCCGGTCGTGGAGTTTCAACCGTGAGCGCGGGGCGAAAAATTCGGCTGGTGGTGTTGATCTCCGGGCGCGGCAGCAACCTGCAAGCGCTTCTCGACCGGGCAACGAGCGGGGAACTGCCCGTCGAAGTCGCCGCCGTCATCAGCAACCGGCCCGGCGTCCACGGTCTGGAACGGGCGCGGCGGGCCGGCGTCCCGGCGCTGGAACTGGATCACCAAGACTTCGTCGACCGACCGGCATTCGAGGCCGCGTTGATCGAACTCATCGACCGCCATCAGCCCGATCTGGTGGCGCTGGCCGGGTTCATGCGGGTGCTGACCGCCGGTTTCACCACGCATTACCGGGGCCGGTTGCTCAACATCCACCCCTCGCTGCTGCCCAAGTTTCGCGGTCTGCACACCCACGAACGGGCCATCGCCGCCGGTGAAACCGAACACGGCGCCAGCATCCACTTCGTCACCGCCGAACTGGATGGGGGACCGGTCATCGTGCGGGCGCGGGTGCCGGTGCTGCCCGGCGACGATCCCGACACCCTGGCGGCGCGGGTGCTGGAGCAGGAACACCACCTGTATCCCCTGGCGATTCGCTGGTTCGCGGAAGGACGCTTGCGGCTGGACGGGGGGCAGGTCTGGTTCGACGGAGAACCGTTGCGGGAACCATTGTGGCTCGATTCCGAAGCCCATCACATCGCCAATGCCATCGACAGCGATCCATCCGGCAGGGCCTGGGACAACCCCCTGGCGCGGGTCAGTCGATGAACAATTCCGCCAAGCGGATTTCCGCCTCTGGCAACAGCACTGGCACCAGCACCCCCTCGCGTACCTGCAACCGAGTCTGATAACCGCCTCGGTCTGGCTGGAGATCGCGGTAGACCTCGATATGGCGTCGCCGCGGCCCCACCACCAGCCACACTTCGGGAATGCCGTACCGGGCATACAGCGGAATCTTGGTCTTGCGGTCGAAGCGCACGGTGCTGTCGGACACTTCGATCAACAGCAGCACATCCTCGGCGCGGGGATGTTCCTTGAGGTAGTAGTCAGAACGCGGACGTAGCAAGACGATATCGGGCTGGGGTTCGGAGTGTTCGTCCAACCAGATCGGGTTTTGGGAATCCACAATCGCCTCACGACCTACCGCAAGTCTGATCTGTTCGGCCAGAATGCGGGTCATGCCGGCATGAAAACTGCCAATCGGTGCCATCTCGAATAACTCCCCCTCGATCAACTCCAACCGCGCTTTCGGGTCGAGAAAGCCGGTTTCCCCCATGCGCTGAAACTCGCGCACGGTCCAGCGATGCCGCGCCGGAAAGCTCCGGGCGTGAGCGACGGTCGGTGTCAACAATGCGGATGCGGGCATACTCTCCTCCTGTCAATCATCAGCAAAGCCGGATTCACCGGGTCGGATCGAGCGGTTCGTCGTCGCCGATCCGGCTCGGGGTCGGGCCGCGCTGCCGCTGGTACTTGGCGTCCAGGCGTTTGTTGTAAGGCCGCAGCGCGGGGCCGGACAGCATCTCGAAGCTGATCGCGCAGATCGCCATGCCCGGCCGCAGCGCCAACGGCAATTTGCCGCTGTTGTAACACTCCAGCACGATGGCCCCGTTCCAGCCCGGATCGATGCGGTGGGCGGTGACATGCACCATCAGCCCCAACCGCGCCAGGCTGGAGCGACCGTCCAGCCAGCCGACCAAGTCGTCGGGCACGGTGATGGTTTCGGCGGTGATCGCCAGCGACAGTTCGCCGGGATGGATGAAAAACGCCTCATCCGCCCCGATCCGGATCTCCTTGCTCATGATGCGGTTGATGGCGTGATCCACCGTCTCGCGCGGCCCGCTGAGATCGATGTGCGACGCGGCGTGATCGTTGAACACCCGAAAGCGGCTGCCCAAGTGCAGGTCCACGCTGACCCCGTTGATCCGGCTGGCCAATGGCCGGGGTTCGATGTGAATCCGCCCTTCTTCCAGGCAGCGTTCGATATCGCGATCGCAGAGCCGCATGATGGGAACCTCAGGTGTTCTGAATCACGATGCTGGGGAATTTGTGGCTGTAATTCCGGGCCTGCAACGACAGCCGGGCGCTGGCGCGGCGGGCGATCTCCCGGTACAGACCAGCGATGCGGCTGTCCGGCTCGGCGATCACCGTCGGCTGACCGTTATCGGTTTCCTCGCGGATACGAATATCCAGCGGCAGCGAACCCAAAAACGGCACTTGGTACTGGTCGGCCATGCGCTGGCCGCCGCCGGCACCGAAAATATACTCCTCATGACCGCATTGCGAACAGATATGAATGCTCATGTTCTCGACGATGCCCAGCACCGACACTTCCACTTTCTCAAACATCTTCAACCCCTTGCGGGCATCCAGCAGCGCGATATCCTGCGGGGTGGTGACGATGATCGCGCCGCTGACCGGCACTTTTTGCGACAGCGTTAGTTGCGTGTCGCCGGTGCCGGGTGGCAGGTCGATGATCAGATAATCCAGATCCTGCCAGCGGGTGTCGCGCAGCAACTGCTCCAGGGCCTGGGTCACCATCGGCCCGCGCCAGACCATCGGGGTTTCCTCTTCGATCAGATAGCCGATGGACATGGATTGAATCCCGTGGCTGACCACCGGCAACAGAGTCTTGCCGTCCGGCGATTCCGGCTGCTGGTTCGCGCCCAGCATCCGCGGCTGGCTGGGACCGTAGATGTCGGCGTCCAACAACCCGACCTTGGCCCCCTCGACGCTCAGCGCCAGCGCCAGATTGACCGCCGTGGTCGATTTGCCGACCCCACCCTTGCCCGAAGCCACCGCGATGATGTTCTTGACGCCCGGCAGCGGCTTCAACCCCTTCTGCACCTCGTGGGAGATGATCTTGGTCTCCACCTGGACCGCCACCTCGACCACCTCCGGCACAACCGACAGCCGGGCGCGGAGCGCGGCGATCAGATCGTCTCGATAACCGGCCGCCGGAAATCCCAGTTCCACGTCCACTTCGACCCGGTCGTTCTCGCACCGGATATTTTTGACGCACTTGGCGGCGACCAAGTCCTGCTCCAGATAGGGGTCCACATAGTCCTTCAGGGCGGTTTCCACAACGGTACGCGACACAGCGGTCATCGATCGGTTTCCTTCTGGTTGCACGGTTCTGAATGAATGGGTGAGGAAGTATGCGGGCGAAACGCATCGATTAGAACGGGCCAACCGGATTTCAGTTGCACGACGCGGGTGGAATCGGGGGTTCCGCCGGCCAGGGCGGCAACGTTCCCACCTCGGGACAACGGGCTTGCAGCCATTCGTGGACCCGTCGGGCCAGGTGCGGGGCCTGACGGTTGTTGGGGGTATGGGCGAAGAAGTACGGTTCCCGCCCTTCGCCGATCCACAAGGTCAACTTCTCCAGCCACGGCTCCAGAAACGGCCGGTTTGCCTCCGGATCGGGATGACCGATGTAGCGGATGAACGGGCGCGAGCCCAGACTGATGGCGTGGACCGGCAGCCGCGGCTTCTTGCCTTGGGCGATGCGGGTGTCGGGATCGGCCGGATCGGCGCTGAACAGGGCGCGGCTGTCCAGCATCACCCGGTCCACGCCGAGGTCCAGCAACAGCCGGTTCAACTGCCGCTCGGCCTCGCCCTTGGCGAAGAAGGCGCGATGCCGAACTTCGACGGCGTACTGAAATTCCTTCGGCAGCGCCTGGAGATAGTCGCGCAGCGCCGGCAGGTCGTCCGGGCCGAAACGGGGCGGCAGTTGCAAAAAGCTCGGTCCCAGCCGCCCCGCCATCGCCAGCGGCGTTATCCGCTCCAGAAACTCCGAGGTTTCCGCCGCGACCCCGCGCAACCGCCGTTCATGGCTGATCGAGCGCGGAAACTTGAAGCAGAACCGGAATCCTGGCGCGGCTTCGTCCCGCCAGCGAAGGACGGTCTCCGGTTTCGGCAAGCCGTAGAAGCAGTTGTTGCCCTCGACCGTGTCGAACACCGCCGAGTATTGGCGCAGGAACTCGGCGGGTTTGGCAGCGGCGGTAAAAAAATCGCCGATCCAGTCGCGATTGCTCCAGACCGGGCAACCCAGGTGATAGTGGGACAAGGCCATGCGGGATCGATTCGCGCGTTCGGTGGCTGGATCGCGGACCAAGTGGATAGGAGAAGCTTTTCGTTGATTGTAACCCGCGCGCCCCGTAAGCGAACCACCCGTTCCTTAAATCTACAAAAATCGCAAACTAATCCTCTAAATACCAGTTACCGAAGCGCTTCTCGCCGTTTACCGGGAACTCTTCGCCGGGCGGCGCGGGGCCTCTCCGCTGTATCGTGATATCGGTGTTGCGTCCGTCCCGGGTAATGATGGTGTGTCCGTCCTTGTGGCGAATGACCTGCGATTCACTCGGACCGCTGCCACCACTCTGCCGGATGATCGCAGTCGAGTCATCGTGTTGGTAAGTCTGCTCGCTGGCGCAACCGACGCCGATAATGGTCAGAACCAAGGCGATGCCCGCCCAATGGAAACCGGTCTTGCTTGGAAGCCTGTTTGAACTTTTCATTGATGCCTTTCCTCTCTCGAAACTAAGAAAAAGACGCCGTGCAGTCCCTGTTGCCAGGATTCAATGTTGGGGTTCCTTCATCACCACAACCTACGCTGTGGATTTCCGATCAAACCCGAACTAGCGCTGCGAGCGCCCGAGGTTCGCGCGAATTTGCGCCGCTCGTGCCCGCAGCGGTTGACGCCCCGCGCTCTGTTCGGTCCGGTTGCGGTTGACGTCGCCAAACTGGATCGTCCGGTTTCGGTGGTTCCCACAACGCTGGATGGTGTGGTTGATGTTGATCCGACCGCTCTGCTCGGTCGTATTGTCGTTGCTGTCCCCACACTGAAACGTGCGGTTGATATTGACCTGACCGGTCTGCTTCGTGGTGTTCGTGTTGCTCTGAGCCGCCGCCGAGTTGCTCAGAAGCGCCACTAGGGCGGCGGCGGCGAACAGGCGGGGTTTGGCGGCAAGGGGGGTCATTATTTGGCTACCTTCTTGGTTACCTTCCGGGATCGAACCGGGATCGGGGCGGTGGATCGGGCGGGGGTGGCCACCGCCCGGAGCCATAGCGCCGACTATCTGCCGCCCAGGCGTTCCAGGTATTGCGCTGGATCGTAGTGGTATTGGCGGGTCTTATTGTTGTTCACCGATCCGGTTTGCACGGTGCGCGCCGTGTTCTCCCGGCCCGCCTGCGTGGTGCGATTGAAGTTCCGCTCGCAATGCTGCTCCACGCGCGCGTGATTGACCGACTGGTTCTGGACGGTCACGCCGAAACAGGGACCCTGACTTCGGTCTCCCGCCGAATCGCCGACGGCGACGGGGGCCGCGACCGCCAACGCCAAACCGATCGCTAGGATCGAGATGTTCATAGGTAAACCTCTCCGCTGCGGTTGGGGAGTGCCGACCCCCGAAGTCGGGAGTCGGCCCGGGGTTCAATCATCGCCGGCCGCGCTGATCGGTGAGGTTGTAGCTGGTGTGGCCGAACTGCCCGGTCTGGTTCCAGTTGGACTTGCCGCGCTGGCGGGTTCGATTGGCGTTGTCCCGGCCCTCCTGGTAGGTGGCGTTGTCGTTCAATTCGCCGCGCTGATAGGTGTCGTTGGTATTGATCCGCCCTTCCTGGATCGTGGTGTTCATGTTGCTCTGGGCCAGGGCTGGACCGGTCAGAGCCGCCAGCAGCGCGGCGACGGCGAAGGGAAGCAGTTTGGAAGTCGCGTTTTTCATTGGATAACCCTCATCAGTGTGGAAATGCTGGAACATTGACGCCCGTAGGTCGCAAGAACCCGAAGACGGGACTGAAGACGGAACTCCGTTCAAAAGCGTGGTGTCCCGTCGTGGCGTGCAAGGTAATCGAGGGACTCTAAACGAAAACTGAACCGCAACGCTGTAGGGAATATTGCGGTTTTCGGCCGGTGGGATTCAAAAACCAGAAGCAGCCGTACCGCCCGGTTACTGGAGAGGAGGCTTTTTGATCGGCGAGGCGTCGATCGTCGCCGGTTATTTAACAAATCCTCGCGAACGGCGACCGCTGCCAACCCGTTTCCGTCCCGGTGCCGCCGCCGGGGCGGCCACTGGCTTCTCCACCAACCGCACTGTTCCCACTGCTCCGACTCCGGCCTGCCGCCCGGCTTCGGTCAGATACAAGCGTCGGAACGGGATAACCTTGCCGTCGCGACTGAAGGAGTCATCCTGAATTTCGACCAACCCGGCACCGGCCATGGCGTCCAGCAACTGCTCGAAGGCGCGGCGATCGCCGGGGGCATTCGTCAGTTTCTCGTGCAACTGCCGAACGGTCTGTCCCTCCCGCCAGCGCAAGCTCTCCAGCACCTGCAAGACCCATTGGGACTCGGCGGTGGTCAGCGGACGAGTGCGCCGCGCCACGACCGCCCGAGGGGCGCACACATCGCAAATCCCGCAGGGCTGATCGTCGTCCCGGTCGCCGAAGTGGCGCACCAGCCGCACCATCCGGCAGGCGGTCGCCTTGTCGGCAAAATCCAGAACGTGTTGCAACTCGATCAACTTGCGCTCGCGTTGCCGCTCGTAGGGTGGCAACCAACCGTCCTCGCCCCGCCACAGTTGGCCCTCGCCATCCCGCCGCGCGCCGCCATGCACCAGCAATTTCTCCACCGCGCTGTCGAACTCCTCCGGATTCATCCCCAGTTGGCCGCACAACACGGCTTTCGGTTGCGGGTCGGCGCCCAGCAGTCGGAATACCTGCGTCAGTTGCTCCGGCTCGGGATAACCGCGGCGGTGAAAGTACTGGTGGGTGCGCAAATCGGCGTAGGAATACAGCAGGATGGCGCGGGCCGGTTGCCCGTCGCGCCCGGCCCGACCGATTTCCTGGTAATAGCCCTCGATGCTGCCCGGCAACGCGGTATGAATCACGGTGCGAATGTCCGCCTTGTCGATGCCCATGCCGAAGGCGATCGTGGCGACGATCACCGCCAACTCCCCAGCGCTGAACCGGCCTTGCACCCGCTCGCGCTCCAACGGCATCATTCCGGCATGGTAGGCGGCGCTGGGATAGTCCGCGCCCAACGCCAAACTGAGTGATTCGGTTTCCTTGCGGGTCGGCGCGTACACAATCGCCGGCCTTCGTCCCGGGTCCGCCAGAATCCGGCGAACCGTCTCGGGTCGGTCCGGCACCCGCACCTCCGCCGTCTCCACCGCCAGATTGGCCCGGCGGAAACCGTGGATGGAGCGGTTCGCCGCGCTGATATCGAGTTGCTGGACGATGTCATCCTGTACCAGCACGGTCGCGGTCGCGGTCAGCGCGATCACCGGCACCGGCCGCAGCAGCGGCAGATAGCGCCCCAGCATCCGGTAATCCGGGCGAAAATCGTGGCCCCACTGGGAAATGCAGTGCGCCTCGTCCACCGCGATCAGCACCGGCTTGCGTTTGGCCAGCATCTCGGGAAAGCCCGGCACGCTGAGCCGTTCCGGGGCGATGAACAGATAATCCAGTTCCCCTTGCAAATACTCGACGCACACCTGGCGCGAGGTCGCCCGATCCCGACCGGAGTGGATGCGCTCGGCGCGCAACCCCAGATCGCAGAGCTTGGCGACTTGATCCTCCATCAAGGCGATCAGAGGGGAAATCACCAGGGTCGTCCCCGCGCGGGCGATGCCCGGCAACTGAAAGCACAGCGATTTGCCGGCCCCGGTCGGCATCACCAGCAACACATCGCGGCCCTCGGTCACCATCCGGCACACCGGTTCCTGATAGGGCCGAAATCCTGGCAGTCGGAACACCGTCCGCAACAAGTCCCCCAGCCGATCCACCCCCACCGGCTCCCGGCGCGGTAGGATGTTCGCTGCTTCGCCGTTCATGGCCAGATAACCAGGACAGGCGGTTGCGGGACCGGGGGACGCAGTCGCCGTCGCGAATGCCTGGCCGACCGCCCCGCGCACATAATCGGCGATATCGGCCATGAAGTGGTCCAGATCCGCCTCGCCGCGCTGGACGCGCTTCAAACGCGCTTCCCATTCCCCGGTCATGGCCGGACTCTTGATCGGCGGCTGTACGGTCTGGATCAGCCGGATGCCGCGCTCGGTCGCGTTCAACGCCTTGCCGTCGCGGGTCAGATACTGGCGCTTGAGCAGAGTTTCGATGGTCTCGGCGCGGGTGGCCGGCGTCCCCAGGCCGCGCTCTTTCAGCGCCGCCGACAGTTCCTTGTCTTCCAAATGCCGTCCGGCGGTTTCCATCGCGGTCAGCAGAGTCGCCTCGGTCAGGCGCGGCGGCGGCCGAGTCTGCTTGAGCGCGGCGCGGGCATCCAGCACCTGTTGCGGCTGGCCGACCGTCAGGCCGGGGGGGAGATTTTGGTTG
>REEE01000302.1 GCA_007695245.1 Candidatus Competibacteraceae bacterium
GGGGTCGCCCGCCGGCGTTTTTAGGGCGCCGGTTGGCGGTCGCGGTCGCGCTGTTGCTGAGCGGCCTGTTGCTACTGGGCGGCAACGCCCGCGCCAGCGAATTCGATGAATACGCGGTCAAGGCCGCCTTTCTCTATAACTTCGCCAAATTCGTGGAATGGCCGCCGGAGAAATTCGCCAGCGCCGAGGCGCCGCTGGTGATCTGCATCGCCGGCGACAATCCCTTCGGCCCCGCGCTGGGGGCGATCGCCGGCAAGAGGGTGGAGAATCATCCGGTGGAGGTGCGCCACCTGCCGACGGCGACCGGCCTCGACCCCTGTCATATCGTGTTCCTGGGCCGCGCCGAACAAGGGCGATATAAACCGATGCTGGCCCGCCTCGCGCGCCTGCCGATCCTGACTGTCAGCGACATCAACGATTTCACCCAGGCCGGCGGCATGATTGGTCTGGTCGAGGCCGACCAACGCATCCGGTTTAATATCAATTTGACCGAGGCGCGGCGCGCCAATCTTAGTTTGAGTTCCCAATTACTCAAGCTGGCCACCACCGTGGAATAGCCCCGTAGAGAAACGTGATGGCGATCTTCGACAAGCTGTCGATAAAAAATAAATTGATGGCGGTCATGTTGTTGACCACCGTCCTGGTGCTGGCGGTGGTCGGCGCGGCGCTGATCGCGAACGAAACCTTCTCCCAGCGCAAGGCCGCGCGCGCGCAACTGATCACGTTGGCCAACGTCATCGCCGCCAACACCGCGTCGGCCCTGCTCTTCAACGATCTGCCAGCCGCCCAGGAGAATCTGGCGGTGCTGCGCGCCAAACCCGACGTGACCTACGCCGTCATCGACGACCCCGAGGAAACCCTGCTGGTCGAATATCGGGCGCCCGATCTGACCGACCGGCAATGGGCGCAGATCCGTCGCTGGGAGGTGGAGTGGGACGGGCAGGAACCACTACAGGACGCTGAAACCGAACGGGCGACGCTCGGCGAGGCCAATGTGTTCGGCGTGGGCGGGCGACTGCTGGCCGTCAAAGTGTCGATCAAACAAGGGCAACAAGTGCTCGGCTACCTCGAGATCTACTCGGACCTGCGCGAACTCAGCGAAAACCTGCAACGCTATTACTGGATCCTCGCCGGGCTGCTGGCGGCTTCTCTGGCGCTGGCGGCCGTGCTGGCCGCGCGGTTGCAGGGCGTGATTTCCGGGCCGATCCTGAAATTGCGCCAAGCGATGAGCGAAATCGCCGACACTCGTAATTACGCCGTGCGCGCGCCGCGCGCCAGCGACGACGAACTGGGCGCCCTGGTGGACGGCTTCAACGACATGCTGGCGCAAATCCAGCACCGCGACGCCGAGTTGGCCGCCTACAACGCCCGTCTGGAAACCGAGGTCGCCGCCCGCACCCGCGATTTGTCGACCGCCAACGCGGAGTTGCAGGCGCTGGTTCGCGAGCTGAGCGCGGCCAAGGACCGGGCCGAGGCGCCCAACCAGGCGAAATCGCAGTTCCTGGCCAACATGAGCCACGAAATCCGCACCCCCATGAACGGCATACTGGGGATGGCCGACTTGCTGTTGGGCGCCGAATTGCCACCCAAACAGCGCCGTTTCGCCGAGGTGATCCAGCAATCCGGAGTCAGTTTGCTGAGCGTCATCAACGATGTGCTGGATTTTTCCAAGATCGAGGCGGGCAAGCTGGAACTGGAGCAAGTGGACTTCGCGGTGCGCGAAGTGGTCGAGGAGGTGGCGACCCTGTTCGCCGAGCGCGCGCAGCGCAAGGGGCTGGAGCTGCTGTGCGGCCCGCCGCTGGAACCCATGACGGTGCGGGGCGATCCGGGACGGTTGCGCCAGGTGCTGACCAATCTGGTGGGCAACGCGGTCAAGTTTACCGAACGAGGCGAAATCGTGACGCGGGTCACGGTGCTGGCGAGCGACGCCGCCGCCCATACGTTGCGGTTTGCCGTGAGCGACACCGGCATCGGGATCCCGGCCCACTTGCAGAAGCGGGTGTTCGAGGCCTTCGATCAGGCCGATGGCTCGATGACCCGCCGCTTTGGCGGGACCGGCCTGGGGCTGACCATCGCCCGACAACTGGTGGAGTTGATGGGAGGCCGCGCCATCTCGGTCCGCAGCGTCGAGGGCCAGGGTTCCACCTTCGAGTTCGATCTGCGGCTGGAACGCGCGGCCGCTTTGGCGGCGGAACCGGACAATACCACCGCCTGGCAAGGGGTGCGGGTGCTGGTCGTGGACGACAACGCGACGAGCCGCGAAATTCTGCGCCATCAACTGCACGCCTGGGGCTTGCGCGGCGACGCGGTCGCCAGCGGTCGCGAGGCCTTGGATTGCCTGCGGGCGGCTCAATCCGGCAACGACCCCTACGCCGTCGCCCTGCTGGACGCGGTGATGCCGGAAATGAACGGGGTGGAACTGGCGTTGGCCATGCATCAGGATCCCCGCTTGCAGGGCGTCAAGCGGGTCTTGTTGACCTCCTTGGGCGGGCCGGGGGAGTTGGACCAGCCCGCGCGCGAGGCGGGGATAAGCCAACAATTGCCCAAGCCGGTGCGCGTGGCCCCGTTGTTGCAGTGCCTGCGCAAGGCGCTCCAGGACCCGAGCACCGGGCGCCCCTCGGAGGCGACGGTCAGGGCGGTGGAGCGCGTCGCGCCGGTTTTAGCGCGGCGGGACGTCCGGGTGTTGCTGGTCGAGGACAATCGGGTGAACCAGGAAGTGGCCGCGGCCACCCTCGCTCAATTCGGCTGCGCGGTGGACATCGCGAACAACGGCCAGGAAGCGCTCGACTGGCTGGAGCAGCGCTCTTACGATCTGGTGTTCATGGACTGTCAAATGCCGGTCATGGACGGGTTCGAGGCCACGACGCGCATTCGCGAGCGCGAGCGTAAGGTTCTGGAGGACACGGGCCAGCCGGTGAAGCGCCAGCCCATCGCGGCTCTGACCGCCCATGCGATCAGCGGCGATCGGGATCGATGCCTGGCGGTCGGGATGGATGATTACTTGACCAAGCCGTTCGCGCGGGACGATCTGCTGGCGATCCTGCGGCGGTGGTTGCCCGCCACCGAGGAACCCTCCCGCGCCGCCGCCGACGCTTTTGGCCCCGCTCCGCCGCGCGAGGTGCCGGCCCTGGCGAACGCGGCTCGCCGCCCCGCGGCCGCCCCCCCGGCGACCCCAGCGTCTTCCCCGCCGCCGGATTCGACCGCGGCCCGGTTGGACGAACGCGCCCTGGCCCAGATTCGCGCCTTGCAGCGGCCGGGCCAGCCCAGCTTGCTGGGCAAGATCGTCGGCCTCTACCTGGACGGCGCGCCGCCTTTGCTCCAGGGGATGCGGGAAGCGGTCGCCAGCGGCGATGGCGAGGCGCTGCGCCGGGCGGCTCATGGTTTCAAGTCGGGCAGCGCCAACCTGGGGGCAACGCAACTGGCGGCCCTATGCAAGGAGTTGGAGCAACGCGGGCGGGATCTTCGCCTGGAAGACGCTCCCGCCTTGCTGCGGGAAGTGGATCGCCACTATGCCCGGGTGCGGGAAGCGCTGGCGGCCGAGATGGCGAAAGAACCTCCGGTCCCTCCGGCGCCCGCTGGCCGATGACGACCGATCAATCTAGACAAGGAACCACCGATGACTGTTGACCCCGCTTTCGCTCCGGCCAGGATTCTCGTGGTGGATGATGATCTCGCGACCCGCTTCCTGGCCAGTGAAGCCCTGGAACAGGCCGGTTTTCAGGTCGAGCAGGCCGAAAACGGTCGCCAGGCGCTGGAGGCGTTCGAGCGCGTCCGCCCCGATCTCATCACCCTGGATGTCATGATGCCCGAACTCGATGGGTTCGCGACCTGCGGCGAGCTGCGCCGCCGGCCCGAGGGGGCGCAGGTGCCCATCCTGATGATGACCGGTCTGGATGATTTCGAATCCATCAACCAGGCGTTCGTGGCCGGCGCGACCGACTTCATCACCAAGCCGATCAATTTTTCCCTGTTTGAATACCGAGTCCGGTATCTGCTGCGAGCCAGCGCGACGGTGGCCAACCTGCACCGGAGCGAGCGTCGGCTGGCCACCGCGCAGCGTATCGCGCGGTTGGGATACTGGGACTGGCGGCGGGGTCAGGATCATCTGCACTTGTCGCGCGAGGTGTGCGAGATGCTCGGGCTCGATCCCCAGGCGCTCGAGGTTCCGTTAGCGGTCGTTATCGAGCGGGTGCATGAAAAAGATCGAGCGCGAGCGCGCGACTGGTTCGCCGATATCCAGAGCGGGTTGGGACCGAGGGCGATCAATCACCGGGTGGTGGATGTCGGCGGCCAGGTGCGTCACGTCCGGCAACAGGTCGAGGCGGCCCTGGACGCCTCCGGGCGCCTCGACCACCTGTACGGCGCTTTGCAAGATATTACCGAGTTGCATCAGACGGAGGAACGCATCCGGCAGTTGGCTTTTATCGACAGTTTGACGCAACTGCCCAATCGCGAGTTGTTCAAGGATCGCCTCGACGTGGCGCTCAAGCTGGCCAAACGTCACGGGCGCCCGCTCGCGTTGCTGTTTCTGGACCTGGACAACTTCAAACGCATCAACGACACCCTGGGCCACGGGGTGGGCGATCTTCTGCTGCAAACGACCGCCGAACGATTGAAGGCGAGCGTTCGCGGCGGCGATTCCGTGTCGCGCGTCGAAGAGGACGAGCAGGAGGATAGCGTTGCCCGGTTGGGAGGCGATGAATTCACCGTGCTGCTGCCCGAAGTCCAGCACAGCGAGGATGCCGCCGTCGTCGCCGAACGAATCCAGGCCAGTCTTTCGCGGCCGCTCACCCTCGGCGGTCACGAAATCCTGGTCACGCCCAGCATCGGCATCGCCGTGTTCCCGCAAGACGGAGAGGATTCGGAGACCTTGCTCAAAAATGCCGACATGGCCATGTATTTCGCCAAGCGCCAGGGCCGGAATCTCTATCGGTTTTACGATCCCAGTCTGAATGAAAGCGCCCTGAAGCGTCTGACGATGGAAACCCAGTTGCGCAAGGCCATCGAACGCGACGAACTGACCCTGCATTATCAGCCGCAACTCGATCTGCTGAGCGACCGTATCTGCGGCGTGGAAGCGCTGGTGCGCTGGACGAACGATCTGGTGGGTACGGTGTCGCCCCTCGAATTCATTCCGCTGGCCGAGGAAAGCGGGCTCATTATCCCCATCGGCGAATGGGTGCTGCGCACCGCCTGCCAGCAGGCGAAGCAGTGGCGGGAGGCCGGGATGGGTCTGGAACGGATGGCGGTCAACATCTCCGTTCTGCAGTTCGTGCAGCCTGGTTTCACCGGGTTGGTGGCGAAAATTCTCGAAGAAACCGGTTTGGAGCCTGCGGCGCTGGAGCTCGAAATCACCGAAAGCCTGTTGATGAAGGATCCGGAAGGAGCGACGCATACGTTGCAGGCTCTCAAGGACCTGGGCGTGCAATTGGCCATCGACGACTTCGGCACCGGCTATTCCAGCTTGAGTCGCCTCAAGCAATTGCCTCTGGACCGGCTCAAGATCGATAAGGCCTTCGTGCGCGAGGTCGACACCCAGCCCAGCGACGCCGCCATCACCACGGCGGTGATCGCCATGGCCGAAAGCATGGGGCTGCGCGTCATCGCCGAGGGGGTGGAGAACGAACCGCAACTGTGCTTTCTCAAGACCAAGCACTGCGACGAAATCCAGGGGTATTTCCTGAGTCGGCCCCTGCCCGCGGCCGAAATCACCACCCTGCTGCAAAGCCGGTTCGTTGCGCGCGATGCGGGCGGGTGACCGCCTGGCGCCGCCGTCATCCGGTCGCGACGTTAGGCGATTTCCAGAAATGAAATGACCCGACCTGGCTCCCATGCTCCAGCGTGGGAGCC
>REEE01000087.1 GCA_007695245.1 Candidatus Competibacteraceae bacterium
CGTTGGTCACGGTCCCGGCGATCCGGCCGGTATTGCCTTGGTTGATGCGTACTTCACCGAGGTTGGTCAGGGTGTCGAGCGTGGCGTTGCCGCCGAGCAGCACCACCCCGTTGTCGGCGGTCGCCAGCGTGCCGCCGGTGATCCGTGAGCCGCTGGTGACAGTGACGGTAGCATTATCCAAGGCCTGAAGCGTGCCGCCGCTGTTGTCCAGCGCGGTGCCGATCACGCGCAGGTTTCCACTGCCGGAGGCCTGAATGGTGCCGCTGTTGGCGCGGGTGACGCCCTCCGCGTCGCTGAGATCGATCGTCAGCGCCACGCTTTGGTTGGCGTCGATCAGGCCTTGGTTGTTCAGGCCCATGAAGTTGTTGCCCAACTGCCCGGACCCCCGGATCGTGTGGCCGGCGGCGTTGGTCAGGACGTTCGTTGCCTCGATGCCGATGATGCGGTTTGAGGTGCTATTGCCGAGGGAGACCACCCCGGTTCCCGAAAAGGTGGTGTCCCCGACCCGCAGGGTCGTGGCGGTACCGGTGGAACTCAGCGACAAGGTTCCGTTGTTCAACAGGCTGGCGCCGTGGATCGTCAATTGCCGGCTGTTGTTGATATTAACGCGGTCGCCGGCGTCGATGGTCAGGTTCCTGGCGTCGGAAGTCACATTGACATTGACCAGCGAAGCGGTCCCGGTCTTGCCGCCGTCGACCCGGACATCGGTCCCCGCATCCGGAACCGTACCGATATCCCACTGGGTCGAGTCATTCCAATTCCCGGTCCCGCCGTTCCAGATAGCGTCTTGCGCCAAGGTCGCCATGCTCGGCGACGCCAGCGCGGCGAGGACCGCCAGATGGAACGGCGTCCGGCGCAGGCGGACCGAATGCCGCACCGCATCGCGCCAGCGTTCCGCGAATTTGTGGACCCCCAAGAACGGCCGCCAGAACGCGCGCCTGCTTGAGAAAAGATAACTCCTACCAACGAGTTTAGTCGCGAACATACCGGTATCCCCTGGTGATAAATGCGGGTATGACCAATACCCAACGTCCTGGCCTTGTATCGGTCATTATTGGGGTTTCAAAAACTTGTCACCTTGATCTTATGATTAAGACTGCAAAAAACATGCTAACTTGATAACCTGTTGAAAAACATCAAAACAAAAACCTACTTATTTAGTCAATTGTAAAAAAACCTGACGGTAAAAAAAGCCCGTCGCGGGCTTGAATCAACCACAAAAACTTAAATATCAATGGGTTGATTAAAAACGGTAGTGTAAAATTTTCTGACAAGCCACCCGGTGCCAAAAACATTTTCCAGCCAGCCAAAGCCTGTTTCAGTCGATTTTCCCCACGGAGGCCCCACGAAAACCCGTTCCGCCAACGGAACCATAAAAAAAATTTAATTATTATTTTCATTGAATTATCATTCAAGAGACCGCCCAACCTACCACTGCGTCCAACAACTTAGGATCAGATGTAAAATTTTAAGACAGTGTAAAATTTCCTGACAAAGCCGTTGCCCGGAGACCCAGACCCATGCGCTTTTTCACCACCGAAGGACCGGTAGTCCCCGAGGATCACTACAGCCTGCCGCCCTTGCAGCGTTGGGATCTGGAGGCGGTCCTGACGCTCATCGACCCGGAGAAATCGTACCCACGACCCGGCGCAGGTCCTTGATCAGGATGAACAGATGCAGCGGGTCGGTGGGCGACGCCAGGAACCCGAAATGTTCGTAGAAGGCGCGGGCGTCGTCGTCCTTCGCATGAGCGGCCAGCGCGCGGATGCCGACGATCTCGGCGGCTTGCGCCGTCCGGCGCATGGCATCAGGCTTGTTGGCCGGGCAACGCGAAACGGATCAGAAAGCGGTTGAGGGCGTCGCCGCGGCCTGGGCCGACCCCGCTTTCACCTCGCCCACCGCCTGAGACAAGGTCGGATACTCCCGACAGACCTCCGCGCGGCGCACGCGCCACACCGGCCGGCCGTCGCGGTCGCAGACCTCGACTCGCACCGCCGATGGAGGTCCACCGCGACCGTTGACCACGTACCCCTCCCGTTCCAGCGCTCGCCCGGTCCACAGCGCCGGCAATCCCTCGCCGGCCAGATCGACGTGGCCGCAACTGGGACCGTGCAACTTGAAATGCCCCGAATGCGCGTCGAAGGTGACGTCCGCGCTGGGAAACGTGGCCTGAAACGCGCCCTCCAGCACCAACTCCTCGGGAACACCGGCGCGCAACGGGCCGCCCGGCGGCAGCAGCCAAAGCCGATCCGCGCCGCGCAGGGCCAAATCCAAATCGTGGGTGGACAACAGAATGCTCTGGCCGGTCTCGCGCGCCAGACGGCGCAAAAGACTCATGATCTCGACCCGGCGCGGCAAATCCAGGAAAGCGGTGGGCTCATCCAGCAGCAACAATCGCGGCTCCTGCGCCAGGGCGCGGGCGATCAACACCTTCTGCCGCTCGCCGTCGCTCAACTCCCCGACGAACCGGGATGCCAGCGGCGCGGCACCGACGGCGGCCAACGCCCGTTCGACGGCGGCCTCATCCAGCGGGGTCAAGCGTCCGGTCCAATCGGTGTGAGGATAGCGCCCCAGGGCCACCACGGCGCGCGCGGACAGCGCCCCCACCTCGGTGCGCTCGGTCAATACCACGCTCAAGCGACGGGCCAGTTCGCGGGGTGGCAGCCGATGCGGATCGATCCCCGACAGCGTGACCCGTCCCGCCAACGGGCGCTGCATCCCGGCCAGGGTGCGGAGCAGGGTGGATTTCCCCGCGCCGTTGGGACCCAGCAGGCACACCAGTTCGCCGCCATACAGCCGCAGGTTGATCCCCTCGGCCACCACCCGGCGCTGGCGCTTGCCGGGATAACCGATCGCCAGATCGTGGGTTTCCAGTACGAGATCGGGCATGGCGAGGGCGCCGTCAGGAAGCGAACGCCGAGCGCAGGTTGCCCCGGCGCACGATGATCCACACCACGACCGGCGCGCCGAGCAAGGCGGTGACGGCGTTCAGCGGCAGGATCGCCCGGCTGCCGGGCACCGCCGCCACCAGATCGGCCAGCAGGGCGATCAAAGCCCCCATCAGCATCGTCGCCGGAACCAGCAGCCGATGATCCGAGGTGTGGAACAGGCTGCGGCACAAATGCGGCACCGCCACGCCCAGAAACGCGATGGGACCGCAAAACGCCGTGACCGCGCCGGCCAGCAGCGCGGTGCTGGCGATGATCCAGAAGCGAACGCGCCCGACCGGTACGCCCATGCTGCGGGCGTAGTCTTCCCCCAGCAACAGCGCGTTGAGAGGCTTGACCAGCAGCACGGCGACCACCAGGCCCGCGCCGATCACCGGGGCCAGAATCCCGAGCTGGCGCCAGGTCACGCCGCCGAAACTGCCGAAGGTCCAGGTGATGTACGCCTGAATCTGCTCGGGGACGCTGAAATAAATCAGGATGCTGACCACCGCCCCGGTGGCGTAGCCCATCATCAGGCCCAGGATCAGCAGGGTCATGGCCTGCCGCAGCCAGCGGGCGACGATCATGACCAAGCCGGTGACGATGGCGGCGCCGGTGATGGCGGCCAGGATCAGGCTCAGGTCGCCCAGCAGGCCGACGCTGGCCAGAAAGCCGGTGGCGGCGCCGGTGGACAGCACGACCAGCGCCACCCCCAGACTGGCCCCGGCGCTGACCCCCAGGATGTAGGGATCGGCCAGGGGATTGCGAAACAGGGTCTGCATTTGCAGCCCGCTCACCGCCAGCGCCGCGCCGGCCAGCATGGCGGTCAGCGCCTTGGGCAGACGGAATTCCAGAATGATGTAGGTCCAACTGGCTTTGCTCGCTTCCCCGCCGGCCAGCACCGCGGCGACATCGCTCAGGGGAATGCGCACCGACCCCAACGCCAGATTCAGCAAGAAAGCGCCGACCAGGGCCAGGATCAAACCGCCGAGCGCGACGTTGCGCCAGCCCTCGCCCCGCACCCCCCACCGCTCCGCCGCTCGCGAAATCCGCCCCCCTTGGTCCTCTGGGAGAGCGGACGGGGATGCGGGCATGGAGGAATCCAGCACGGCGCTCACGGCAACCACCGGTAATATTTCAGGCGATGCTCGGGCAGGCGCTCGGGATGCAAAATCTTGATGACATCCGCCAGGAGGACCTCGGGTTCGAGAATCCCCATCTCCCAGTAATCGTTGGCTTTTTGTTCGTTCAGGCGGGCGTTGATGTTGTAAACCCGCCCCTCGCGAAAGGCCCGGAAGGCACCGTAGTGCTCGTTGGCGGCGTGCAGATCGGCGCGGGTGAACCAATCCAGGCCGCTGGTGAACCAGACCTCGGCGTCTCCCGCCCGCTCGAAGACCGCTTCGAAGCTCAGGGGGATGCTGGCTTGCCGCGCATCGTCGGCCCAGAGATACCGGCCTCCGGCATCCGCCACCAGCCGGGCGATATAGCTGTCGCCGCCGGGCACGTACCAGACGTCGCGATGGAGAAAGCCCCCGAAAACGGTCGGCCGTTGCGCGGCGGGAATCTCCCGGACCTGGGCGGTGTAAGCCTCGTAGCGTTCGACCATGCCGGCGAACTCGCGCTGGGCGCGCCCGTCCAGATTGAGAAACGCGGCGGTGAACTTCAGCCATTCGCTGCGGCCCAGCAGGGTCGGCTCGACGTATTCGGCGTTGACGGCGACGTTGATGCCGGCCCGCTGAAGCAGAGGATGGGTGTTGTATTGCGGCTGATCGTGGCCGACCGCCGTGACCAACTCGGGACCCAGATCGAGAATCATCTCCAGATTGATGCTGGGGCCGCGCCCGATCTCCGTGACTGCACCCGCCGCGATCTTCTCGCGCACCGTCGGCGAATACACGCTGTCGCGCGCGCCTACGGCGACCAATCGATCCAGGGCATCCAGGCGTTCCAGGTGCGGCAGGTGGGTCGTCGACAGGACGGCGACGGAACGGACAGGAATTTGAATGACCTGCGCGTCCGCGAAGCCCTCGGGGACCGGTGCCCCGCATTGGACCAGCAGGTAACGGAACGCCTCCCGGGCGTTGGGCCAGGGCGTCGTCACCGTGACGACCTTGTAGTGCTTGAAATACTCCAGGGTGAAACCCTGGGCGTGGGTCAGCGTGGCTTTGTCCGGGAAGTAGTCGGTTTTGGGATCATAGCGTTCCAGACAGCCGGCGGTCAGATTGGCCGTCGGCGCAACCGCCGCTGGCCCGGCATGGCCTGGATTCAGCGACGACAGCGCGACCAGCACTCCGAACACGACCGGCAACCCTCTTTTCAACACTGCGGGCTTTTGGGTTCTTTGCTCGCTGTTCGAATACGTCATCCATTTAACCTCGATCGTGGAGCCTGAAGGTGATCGGCACATCCAGGGTGGCGCGGACCGCCTGCCCGGCTTGGCGGGCCGGGTGAAACCGCCAGCGCCGCACCGTCGCCAGCGCCGCTTCATCGAGCGCCGGCGAACCGCTGCTCCGGACGATGTCGGCGGTTCCCACCGCCCCGTTGGGCAGCACGACGATCCGCACCATCACCCGCCCCTCGTGCCCCGCCCGCCGGGCGAAGGACGGGTAACGCGGCCGGGGATTGTTCGACAGGGGTCGGGCGGGACTGTCGAACGTCGGTTGAACCACTCTGGCGGACGGGCTGACGTCCGGTCGCGGCGCGGCGGCGGCCGACTCCGTGGGGGCGGCTTTAGCGACCGGCGCGGGCGCGGACGGCGGGCGCTCGACCGGTTGGGGACGCGGTTCCGGGCGAACGACCGGCCGCGGTTTAGGTTCGGGCTTCGGTTTCGGTTCGGGTTTCGGTTCGGGCTTCGGTTTCGGTTCGGGCTTCGGTTTCGGTTC
>REEE01000230.1 GCA_007695245.1 Candidatus Competibacteraceae bacterium
AGCTCTTCCAGTTCGTGCAGTGCCGCCGCCAGCTTTTCCTTGTTGCGGATCGGCCCAAGCCGTTGCGCATCGCGGCTCGGGACAAGATACGTCCGCTCCCGCTGGCAATACTCGATCAGCCAGCCATCCAGCCGCGCGGCGTCCGCCAGTTCCGCCGGCAGCGCAAGCGCGCCAAAGAAGCGCCGCGATTCGTGCAGGTGCCATGCTGCGATGCGGCTTGCGCCTTCGAATGCCCCAAGGCTGATCGCGCCGCCCGCCCCCTCGAACATCTGGAACTGCGCCGCCAGTCGTGCCGCGTTGTCGGCGGATTTGCTCGCCACGTCCCGCACGTCGTAAAGCTCGCCGCCGCTGGCTAGCTCGCTCTCGATTGCGTTGTGATATTCCACCCATGCCGCCTTAGCTTCCAGGGTCAGGGGCAGCATGGGCGGGGTCAGTGCGCCATCCTTATCCATCGAGATGGGTTGTTCCAGAATCTCGGTGATGCGCCGATGGAATGCCGCTAGGTGTGGCCATGTATTCGGCCCGTCTGGTGCGTTCGGGTCGATCTGGCGCATCCCTTGGGTCGATTCCGGCCACGCCACAAGGAAGCGGGCAAAGAAGCCTGTACCCCGCGCCAGCGCCCCGGATCGGGTGAAGAATTCGCGCAAGGTCGGTTCCTGAACCTGCAAGGCCACGGTCAGCCGCGCCCCGCGAACCGTGAATGATTCGGTTGATCGCCGGTCAATGGTCAGGCTCTTGCCGTCCCATAGCTGATTCAGCAGGCCCAAATTCCGCATGATTGAATCCTTGCTCATGCCGTGCGAGCCTAAAACAATCCCGGCCTCGGCGGATACCACCCCCGCCACCGGCCATTGCTTCGCCAACGCATAGGCCAACGCCTCGGGAGTCGCGTCGGCATACAGCAAGCGTGGGATTCTTGGCGGTTCGGGTTTGGCGTGTTCCAGGTCACGCAAGGCCGATTCCATGCCCGTTGTCGATTTCTGCTCTTTGGCGAGTTGGCGGATTTTTTCCTTGATGCCGTTGCGCTTGGCTTCCCATGCCTCGATTGCCGCACAATGGTCTTTCAGTGCGGGTTTCGCCGCATCGGCTTGGCCTTCCTCATATTCAAGGATGGTCTTGGTAAAAAAGCCGTCGCAGGTCGATTTCCGCTCGCCGGAATCGGCAATCACCAGAATGAACAACCCGACAGGCCCATGCAGTTTCTCCAACCGCTTCGCGTCGATGTGCGCTTGGCAGGCCAGCGACAGCGCCGCCAGCGCCGACGATGCCACCAGCGGGAGAGGCGCTTTGACGAAGCCCGCCACCTCTTCCACCGCCGCCCGGATCGGTAGGGGCAGGGCATCAATCGGATAGGGTTCCGGCTCGATCTTCGCGGTCAGAGGTTGCGGTTCCAGCCAGCCGGCAGAATCGCCCGCTGGCGGGTTTTCGTGGTCGGGTCGAGGCTCAGGCGGCTCGCTTGCGCCCGCTATGGACCGCGCTACGGCTTCCATGCCATATATCTCGGCCATATCGTTGAAGTCGGTCTTGTTGGAATCGCGGTCACCGCCGAAGTCGGGGATGGCCAGCTTGCCTCCGACCAGTCGCGCCGCCTCGATTGCATGGGGATCAGGCTCGCCGGTCGCCTTCACCAGATCGGCCAGAATCACCAGCGCCGCCGCCGGGTAGCGCGCCCGCATCGCCTTCGCCACCGCTGGCAGATTGCCCGACGATAGCGCCGCAATGGCAGGGTGTCCGCTGGCTTCCTTGGCCGAAAGTACGGTCGCCACCCCTTCGCCGATCAGCAGGGTCAGCCCGTCGTCGTTCCCATCGGGCAGACGTTCGGTCGCCCAATACCCGCCCGCCTTGGTCCCGCGCCCGGCCAGTGCCGCCTTGCGTCCGTCGCCGTCAATCAGTTCCACAGTGGAGAGCCGGTCTCCTTGCTTGACTGGAATCGCCAGCAAGCGACCGGTCAGCAGGTCGCCGCGACAGTTCGGCGCATAACCCAAGATCGTCGCCGCCGCGCCCGCGTCAATCTCTCGCAGGGTCGCAACCGGGGAAACTCGCTTGCGCGAAAGGTAGGGGTTATCGACTGGATCAGTCCCCGCCTTGTAGATCGCCGCCGCTTTCTTCGCCGTATCGACACGTTCGCAGGCTATCTCGGCTGCCTCTTGCGCGGCCCGTTCCGCCGCGATGCGCCGCCGCTCGGCAAGTTCTTCGGGGGTCGGCTTCCGGTGCATTCCATCATTGCGCCAACCGTTCGCCTGGGCGACATGAAACAGCGTGCCCGCCGTCACTTGGCCATTGGCTCGGATGCTGTTCCATACATCCCGCGCATCGCGGGAATTGTAGGAGGGTGCCTGCTGGCTCCAGGCGTCCCACAGGTCAAAACCGGTGTCGCCGACTTCGGACTTGATCGCCATGCCCATGCGGAGCCAGGTATCGCGGTCATCGGCAGAAATGAAGCACAAGGCATCGCGGATGCGTTCAGGATCGTCACGCATCTTTCAACCCTCCGCGTTGAATCAGCCACCGTGCAATCTCTACAGGGATCAAGCCCCACACCGCAAGGCGGACGATGGCCGCTTTGATGCTGGAACGAATCGCGGTAACATTTTGATTGACTGAAGTCTTTTGGGTCGCACCGTGCCAGCGGTCGCGGCCCTTATTTTTCACAATCATCGTTGCCGCCCCTCAAGCTTTCGCCTTGCGGCTGTTCTCGACTTGAGCAGCGGCTTTTGTACGGAGTTCGGAAGTCGAATACACGCGCCGGCTGGCGGTTTTCTCGATGAAATCGACCACATCCTGCTTGGAATAAAGGGCGTGCCGATCCAGTTTGCAAAAGGCTGGCCCGTCGCCGTCCAGAGCCTTGCGTTCGAGCCAGGAAACGGATTTGCCGAGCACCTTGGCGACCGCCGCGCGCGGGAACAGGGCGTTCGGCGGCGACTGCCAGAAGTCGGCGATGGAATGGGGGGATTCGGACTTGATCATTGACCGCACCTAGTATCAGTTAAGGTGCGGCCAGTTTAAAGGCGGAATTTATCCTGATGTTTAATTAGTTTACCAGAATTTTAAATAGGGCTATTTTTTCATTTTTTGATTAATTTTTCAGCCTCTTTCAACCACTTGTCAATGGTAGGCTTGCTTAGTGGGATTCCAAATTGTTGAGAGTCTATTTCGATCGCTTTTGGAGTTCCACCGCTGGCCTTGTTGGATTGTTTTGCCTGCTCGCGCAGTACTGCCACCAGAATCAACAAGCTGGTTTTCTCGCGCGGATCGAGATCATCTTGAATGGTTTCTGGAAAAAGTAGCGGCGGTCGGATTTTACGCTCCTCGCACCAAGCTAATAGCCGCGCGCGGGGAATCATTGCTGGTTCCGTGCGTACTCTTTTAGAAGGCCCACCGTAGCCGTGCCCGGTCACGGTTTGTTCTATCGGAGGAAAGGTCAGTTCAAGCTCTTCTTCCCAATGTCGAACCTCTTCAAGTTTCTCTCTTGGAGCGGTTACGCCAACAATGGCACAAGCGGCTTGTTCGATCGTGAATTGGGTTTTGTACTTGAAAGCATCAGACACAACGCCACCTCCAGCGTCCAACCTTCTTGAAGGGAATCCCGTCCGGCCCGGTGAAGGTGAACCGGGTGTTCGACTCGCGAGGTCTAGGACGGGAAAAAAAAGTTCAAGCGGCTTTCCGGGACGGTTCGGGCAGCGTCCGGCCCATCGCCAGCGCCGCCTCGATCCACAGCTTCATCGCGATATCCATCTCCTGCACCGCCGCCTGGGGGGTATCGCCGACCGCGCTACAGCCCGGCAGGTCCGGCGCGATGCAGATGAACGCCGCGCTGCCCTCGTCCCAAAACACTTCCAGCGGATACTTGTAGGGATTCATGCGTTACCCTCGTATCGGTCCATCATCTTGATCAGTTGCCGGGCCTGATACTCGGCAATCAGTCCGTTGCGATTTTGCAAATTCAGGATCGTCGGCTCGCCGTGCCGCCCGTAAACCCGGTGCGAGCCTTCGCCGCCGCGCAACACGAAGCCGATGTGCTCGACCGCCGTGCAGGCATCCTCGAACCGGACCGCTTTCGGATTACGTCGGATCGCCGCCAGCCGCTTATCGCGCCGCGTCAAGGCTAACCCCTTGATGCGCGGGCGCAACCGCCAGCTTCACCACTGGGGCAGACTCCCTCAGCCCGGCGCACTTCAATACAAAATCCTCAATCTGCCGCATGGGTTCCCGCAAGTCCTCAATGCCGACTTGCACGTAGCCGCCGGTCACGTCGCCCCCGGAACTGTGATTCAGCAGCCGCTTGAGGGTGTACGCCGACAGCGACCGCTCCAGGTGAACGCTGGCAATGCTGGCGAACGTGCGCCTTAGATCGTGGAGGCGGAACTCAACGCCACTGTCCGCGCCAATCGCCAGGATGGCTTTCCGATGATTCAGCAGGTGTCCACTCTGATTTTCAGCCGGAAACACAAATTGCGATATGCGATTCTGCTGGCGGCGTTCCAGCAGTTCGGCCAGCCAGGGACCGACCGGCAGCACGTGGGTTCGATGGTTCTTGGTTTCCTGGAGGGTCACTTTGGCGGCGTCCAGATTCACGTCCTTCCAGGTCAGCCGCGCCGCTTCCTGTTCGCGGCAGCCGGTCAGCAGCACGAAGGCGCAAAAGTCCCGGACCGTGTTGCGGTGGTCGGAATCTTCCGGCTTGTGTTCCAGCGCCGCGAACCACGCCTTGAGTTGATGCGGTTCGAGGTGCCGGGTCCGGCGTTCGATGCGATGCCATTTCCGCAGCACGGATAGCCGGGTGACGGGATTCGATGGAATCAGCGGCTCGCCGTCCGCCGTGCTGTATTTTTCCATGGCGAAATTGAGCACGGCGCGCAGAATGCGAAAATGCCGGTTCGCTGTAGCCAACCGTGGTTTCTGTGGTGTTCCGCCCTCTACCGGAATGTCGTCCTTATCGGTTCGCGGCGACCGTGGCGCACTCAGGGCGGTAAACCGCCGCTCGATCATCGTGCGATTGATCGTCGAAACCGGGAGGGTTCCCCAGTCTGCGAACGCCAGCTTCATCGTCTCCTGGTAACTGGCGACCGTTCGCGGTGACAGACGGCGGTTGTCCAGGTAGGCGGCGAACGCTTCGTTCAAGGTCACGCCGCGCACCTTGGCCGCTTCCTTCTCGGCATTAATGTTCACGCCCTGCACCAGTTCAGACAAATTCTTGACGGCCAGCTTGCGCGCCTGATTGGGAGTGAGTGGACCGTATTGGCCGAGCGTGACCCGAACAGACTTGCCGGCGACCCGGCGTTGCACGATGAAGGTCTTAGCGCCCTTGGTCACCCGCAAACCATATCCAGGTAACTCGTCGTCCCAGTACAACACCTGTCCGGTCTCTGGCAGCGGCAGGCTGTCAATGCTGCGTTTGGTCAGTTTCATCGGCGGTTCCACGACACACAGACTACATCCAGTTGTAAGCACAGTGTAAGCAGTGTGTAAGCAGTTGGGTGAGGTTTGTTAAGGCTTATTCTAATATGCTAATAGGCTATCTTCAAGTATATAAAAGGTTTTTATGGCAAGGTAAGGTTCGTTCAAAATTGGGAAGGGAAACTTTTAATCTGTTGGTCGTGCGTTCGAACCGCACACGGCCCACCATATAAAACAGAGGCTTGGCGGATTATCCGACCAGGCTTTTTTCATCCCTGCGTAATTCCTGCGTAACCCGTTCTTCAAGGCGATCCATCGCCGCCGCGATCCGCTCCTGCGACGGGTGGTCGTACCTCGTCGTGACGCATTCGACGCCGTTTCAACCCAAACTATTCCGCTCCGCC
>REEE01000166.1 GCA_007695245.1 Candidatus Competibacteraceae bacterium
CCAAACCACCTAATGAAAAGAGAGGACTCATTCATATGGAAGCAAAAGCCATATGGCTGTTCGTATTTGTCGGTCTGTACTGGTCTTACTGTCTGTTTTGGGGCATCAAGGGCGCGATCACCTCGAAAACCGCCACCGACTACATGATCGCCGGGCGCGGTCTGGGGTTGTGGGTGTTCGTGCTGGCGGCCACCGCCACCTCATTCTCCGGCTGGACCTTCATGGGCCATCCCGCCCTGCTCTACCGCGACGGCTTGCAGTACGCCTACGCGTCGTTCTACGCCATCACCATTCCGTTCACCGGCGTGATGTTCCTCAAGCGCCAGTGGATGTTGGGCAAGCGCTTCGGCTTCATCACGCCCGGTGAAATGCTGGCGGCCTACTTCAAGTCCGACACCGCCCGGCTGTTGACCGTGGTGGTCGCCCTGGTGTTCTCCATCCCCTACCTGGGCATCCAGTTGCGCGCCTCCGGCTTCCTGTTCAACGTGCTGACCGACGGCGCGCTGTCCGTGGAAGTGGGCATGTGGCTGCTGTCCGCCGTGGTGGCCTTTTACGTGGCGTCCGGCGGATTGCGCGCCGTGGCCTACGTGGATACCGTGCAGTGCATCATGCTGGCCGGCGGCATCACCGTCATCGGCATCATCGCCCTCGCGTTCCTGCCCGAGGGCGTCACCTGGCGTCAGGCCATCGGCGAACTGGCCATGACGGACACCAAGCTGTCTCCCGCCGGCTATAGCTCCTACATCGCGGTGCCGGGGGTTATCCAGTTCATCAGCGACGGCAGCCAAGCCACCGGCGGCGTCTGGACCGGCGTCATGATCCTGACCTACATGTTCGCGCTGATGGGCATTCAGTCTTCACCGGCCTTCTCCATGTGGGCCTTTGCCAACAAGAGCCCGGCGCCCTTCCCGCTCCAGCAAGTCTGGGCGTCCTCGTTCGCCATCGGTTTGATCCTGTTCACCTTCACCGCCTTCCAGGGACTGGGCGGCCACATGCTCGGGGCCAACCTAACACTCCTCGAAAGCCATCCGGAATATGTGAATCCGGTCCTGCAAAAATCGCTGGTCGCCACGGCCAACCCGGGGATGAGCGGCGAGGAAGTCACCGTCGCGGTCGCGGAAGGTCTCGCCAGCCTGCGAGCCGGCACCGGTCCCGGGATGCTGGTCGATATCATGAACACTCCCGGACGGCAGGAAAATCTCGTCCCCAGCTATCTGTCGCTGATCGGCGAGACCATGCCGTGGTTGATGGCCCTGCTGGCGGTCTGCGCCCTGGCCGCCATGCAATCCACCGGCGCGGCGTATATGTCGACCACCGGGTCGATGATGACCCGCGACATCATCCGCCGCTACATCCTGCCCAGCGCCTCCGACGTCCAGCAGAAGTTCTTCGGGCGCATGGGGGTGATCATTATCGTCTTGGCGGCGTTGGTGGTCGCCACCTTCACCACCGACGCGTTGGTGTTGCTGGGTGGTCTGGCGGTGGCCTACGGCTTCCAGATGTGGCCGGCCCTGATCGCCGTCTGCTTCTGGCCGTACCTGACCCGGCAGGGCGTCGTGGTCGGTCTGATCGCGGGCCTGATCGCCGTGACCCTGACCGAACCTCTCGGCGCTCAGTTTATGCCCTGGGGCCGCTGGCCGTTGACCATCCACTCCGCCGGATGGGGTATTTTCTTTAATCTGGGCTTGGCCATCCTGATTTCGGCTGCCACTCAGAACAAGGAAGAAACGGCCCATCGGATGACCTACCACAACTTCCTGCGCGAGCATGCCTCGATCCCCGCCCACAAGAAGGGACTGATACCGGTGGCCTGGATCATCACCATCGCCTGGTTCTTCTTCGCCGTCGGCCCCGGCGCGGTGATCGGCAACTGGATCTTCGGCAGCCCGCTCGATCCCAGCACCTGGCTGTTCGGCCTGCCGTCCATCTGGACCTGGCAGTTGATCATGTGGGCGCTCGGCGTCGGCATGATGTGGTTCCTGGCCGTTAAGATGGAGATGTCCACGGTGCCCGAGACGGAAATCAACGAGTTGCTAGCGGAAGCGGCCACCACGCAACCGGCGGCCGAAACTCGCTAACCGTCATCTTATGCACTATTTCGGGGAGGCTTCGGCCTCCCCTTTTCTATGGCGAAGCGTGTAAAATCACTTTTATGACTTCCGCGCAACTTTACTCACTGTTTTCGATTCTCCTGCTCGCCGTGCTGTTGTTTTTCCCGGTCAGCAAGCTGATTTTGGTCTTCAGCGCACGGCGGCTGCACCGGCGGCTGCACCGGGAACTGGAACCGGCCGAGATCGTCGGGCAACGGCGCCGCGCCCGCTTCATCGCCGCCCCGGTCGTGCTCGTGTTTTCCTATCTATTCAACATCAGCCTCATGGGGTCACTCCATGGATGATCGGGTCTATCGTTTCCTGAAATACACCGCCGTCGTCATGGCGCTCTCCTGGATTGGCTGGACGATTTACGACACGTTCTTCGCCAGCGCCGAACCGGGCGAGTACGCCTATCACGCCGCCAGCAACTATTTCGCCGACGGCCACTACGACCAGGCTTTGGTGGAATACGCCAAGGCGCTACGGGAGAATCCGGACTACACCCCGGCGATGCGCGGCCAGGCCGAGACCTTGATCATGCTCGGCCGCGAACCCGAAGCGATCATGGTTTACGACCAACTGATCGCCTTGCAACCGGACAACGCCGGTCACTACGCCAACCGCGGGATCGCCCACGACCGTTTGGACCAGTTCGAACAGGCGCTCGCCGATTACGTCACCGCCATCGCCCTGGAGCCGAAAGTGGGCGAAGGACCGGGCTGGTGGACTCGCTTCCGGCGCAATCAGCCGGACAAGGTGCCCGGTATCGCCGACCGGGCCCGTTATCTCCAGGAACAACTGGCGCTACCCCCGGCGGAGCGCGTGCTGCGCGTGCCGGAACTGGACGCCACCGCGCGCCCTTTTAGAAGGTGATCGTGGGAGGCGTGATTACCAAGGCGCCACCCGCGCCGTACCGTCGAAACCGGTCAGGACCCGCACCCGATCACCGGGAAAGAACGGCTGGTCGGCCGCCTGAGTGACGGCGATCATGCGCCCGTTATCGAGCCGAACCGTGATCTCCAACCCCGGCTGACGGGTCACGCCTTCTTCGATAGCCGAACCGGCCAATCCACCGAGCACCGCACCGCCGACGGCGCCGGCGACCTGGCCCCGGCCCCGACCGATCGAACTGCCGGCCACGCCGCCCAGCGCCGCGCCGGACAAGGCCCCCACGCCGCTCCTGGTGCCTTCGATCTGCACCTCGCGCACGCTCTCGACGTAACCGAGACGCACGTCCTGAGCCTCACGGGTCTGAGTGCGGGTATAAGCCCCACCCGACATGCTGGCCGGACAACCGCTCAGCACCAGAGCACCGGCCAGCACCACCACCACTGTAGTTGTCGCTTTCATGAATCGCATTGCTCGTCTCCTTAAAACAGTCGATATTGTCCGAGTAAAAAACGCAGGCATTATAGCCAACCCCACCGAATAGCATAGCCAACCCCACTGAATCGCGGCTGAACCATGCGCCGCGCGCGGGCGGACGGTTTCATCTGGCGTTGTAGAGTCGCCGGCGCGGTAGGCGGTGTTGAGCGCGATCATGGCCGCGGTGCGGTAGTCGCGGTCGGCGTCGTGGTCGGCGCGGTCGGCCGGATCTTGCAGCGGACGACCGCTGTGCGGTTATGATGAATACCCGCAACCACCCGAACCGTTCCGCCATGCACGAACAAGTCGCCGCCCTCGAACACATCACGCAACGCTTGGAGCAAGCGGGCATTCCCTACATGCTCAGTGGTTCCAACGCCATGAATTACTATGCTCAGCCGCGCATGACCCGCGACATCGACCTGGTCGTGGAAATCCAGGCCGTGGATACGGCGCGGTTGTGGATGCGGTTAGGGGAGGATTATTACTTCGATGAGGAAGCCGCTCAGACGGCGATCCAGCATGAAAGCCTGTTCAATCTGCTGCACCACGCCAGTCTGGTGAAGATCGACTGCATCGTGCGCAAATCCCATCCTTACCGACGCCTGGAGTTCTCCCGGCGACGACGGGTGGATTTCGGCGGGTTCCCGGTTTGGATCGTCAGTCCGGAAGATTTATTGCTGTCCAAGTTGGACTGGCTTAAAGAGAGCCGTTCGGAAATGCAGTTCAAGGATATTCGCAACCTGATCGATTCAGTCCCCCAACTGGACTGGTTGTATCTGGGTCACTGGGCGGAGCGGTTGGGCATCCTGTCCCTGCTGGAGGAGGCGCGCTCTTGAACGATACCTCACCGGAAATGGCGGCCCGATGGCGCGCATTGCTCATGCGACGTTCCGGCGCGGAACGGGTGCGCATGGGTGACGACATGTTCGCCATGGCCCGCCAGATCATGACCGCCAGCCTGGAGGCCCAGGGCTATCGCGGCGTGGAATTGAGAAAACAGATTTTCCTGCGGACCTACCGCAACGATTTCACTCCGGAAGCGCTCGACAAGATCTGTCGGGCGTTATTTGACAGCCGGGGTTGATGGCCTAATACGGGGAATGCTGCGAATTCAGCCACTCCCAGCACTCGCGCGGCGAGAGGATCGGGATGCCATCGACCGATTTCAGATCAGTCAGATCCGCATCTCCACTGACGGCGCGCTCAGCTTTCATCCGCCAGCAATCGCGCCAGTGTCTCTTCGGTCAGCCCCTGCCGTTCCGCCATCTCGCCGGACTGCCGCAAGACATTCAGCAATCGCTCCGTGTAAAAGGCGCGCATCGCGTCGTAGTCTTCCGGCGAAACCATCACTCCGACGACCCGCCCGCGACGAGTGACGCGCACGGGCGCCTGTTGCGCGCGGTCGATCAATTCGGAGAACCGCGCCTTGGCTTCGTGGGTGGTTAATGTTTGCATGGCAAAAATCCTTCGCTGGTCCTGCCCCAGAGTCTATATCGGCCAGCGACAGACCGCCTACCGCCCCGACACCGGTGCCAGGAACCGCTCGGTATGGCTGTGGGGATGCGCCGCCACCTGCTCCGGGATGCCCCGTGGTGTGCTTGCGGCGCAGATCCAGCGGCGGCGGACTGTCCGGTTCCACCACTTCGCCGTTGATCGGGGCGCGGATAAAATCCTTTGTGAAATCAGGCATTGACGGTGGTGCTACAATAGTCGAGCGATCAAAACTCGGATCGAGCAACACCCCGGCGGGGTAAGACCTTCGCCGCCCACCTCGGAGGTACTCCCGCACCGTGATACGTCCCTCCCGAACGCCCCGCAAGCCACCCGAGCGCTTGGACGACTTCGATTCCCCGTGGAAGACCTTGCTGGAACGCTGGTTTCCCGCCTTCCTGGCCTGGTTCTTCCCGCCCGTCGCCGCCGAGATCGACTGGGCGCGCGGCTACGTGTTCCTGGACAAGGAATTGCAGAAAATCAGCCGCCGCGCCCAGGAAAAACGCCGCTATGCGGACAAACTGGTCAAGGTCTGGCAGCGCACGGGTGAGGAAAGGTGGGTGCTGGTCCATGTCGAAATTCAGGCCGGGCACGAAACCGACTTCGCCGAACGGATGTTCATTTACTACTACCGACTGTTCGACCGCTACCGGCTGCCCTTGGCCAGTCTGGTGGTGCTGGCCGACGACCGGCCCCAGTGGCGGCCGGATCGCTACGAACGTCAGTTATGGGGCTGTGATCTCCATCTGAAATTTCCGGTAGTCAAACTGCTGGACGATCAGGGGCGGCTGGCGGAACTGGAAGCGGACCC
>REEE01000086.1 GCA_007695245.1 Candidatus Competibacteraceae bacterium
CCATTGCCGGATGCGATCGGGGGTCATGAGCGGGCTCCGCAGGGTCACCGGGATTCTAATCGGCGGCGGGACGGGAGGCAAAACCCCCGAGGGTCCGATTGTAAAGTAAAAAGGCCGATTTCTCGCGGGCCGTCCCCGGCGCGCGGCTTACAGGTCCAGCTCCCCTTCTTCCAACGCGAAGCGGAGTCCGCCCGCGGCGCGGGCCGGCTCCAGCAGATCCACCGGATAGCCGGGCCACTCCCGGTCGATCCAGCACTCGTCGAACCGGGCCAGCGCCGTTTCCCACAGGCCCCGGCCTTCCGCCAGCAACCGCTCCGAAGAGGGATAGACCGCCACCGCATGCGGGCGCTTGGTTTCCGCCACCACGAAAGCGTGCGGGATGGCGGCCTCGGGCGTTCCCCTCGTCCGGCTGACCAGCATCCGGTAATAGGCCGCCGACAGGTGGTAGCCGTGCCGGTAGACCGCGCGCAAAAAACCCTCCTTGCTCGCGTCGGTCGCGGTTTTGAACTCCACGAGGGCCGGCTGGGGGGCCAGCCAGTCCGGCCGACCTTTGAGTGGAAGCAGGTGCGGTTCCCGCTCCACGGTGAGGACTTTTTCCGGTTCGCCGGTTTTGAACAAAGGGCCGGCCACGGGATGCCGCCGGATCGCCTTGACGATCTCCAGCGCGGTGGCGTACTCCTCACGGGAGACCACGAGCTTGCCCGACGCCACCAGCGCGGCGTAGTCGGCCTTGCCCTGGTGGGTGCGGCGGTTGATCGAATCCGCCAGCGCGAACTCCTCGGCGAAGGTGGCCGGCGTCAGGGCCAGCGCGTGGACCAGCGTACCGAACCGCATCGCGGCGGTCGGCTCTTCGTCCGTGCGGTCGGGATCCACGTACTTCGCCCAGCAGTGCAGCGGGGACCGCCGCATTTCGATCAGGGCGTGGCTCGACACGCCGGGCATTCGGAAATAAGACCGATTCGAGGACATGGCTTTTCTCCGGAGGGTTCGCGCCGTCCCTGGCGCGGGATTGCTCTAGGCGGCGCGACGCGCGGCCTGCTCGCCGGCCGCGAAGCCGAGTTGATAGGCGCGGTCGATGGCCTCGGGTCCGGCGATCGTTCCCGCCGCGAGGGCGACCTTGATCGCCGCCAGCGGGTCGGCCTGGGCCGGCTTCCGGATCCGGGCGGGCTTCGCCGTGGCCTCGGCCTGCCGCCGGGCCTCCGCTTCGGCGCGGGCCTTCGCCCCGGCTTCCCGCCGGGCGGCCTCCTCGGCGCGCCAGCGGGCCAGTTCCTCCCGCTCGGCTCGCCGTTGGGCGTCCTCGGCTTCTCGCCGCCGGTCGAGTTCGACCTGTTGCCGGGCCAGTTCCTCCCGCTCGGCCTTCAGGCGGGCCGCGTCCTCGGCCTCGCGCGCCTCGCGCGCCTCCCGCTCGGTCAGCAGCGTTTCCAGCGCCCGCCGGACCTCGGCGATGGCGCGCATCGCGTCCGGCCAGCGCTCGGCGAACGCGTCGGGGTCCGGCTCGATCGCGCGGGCGTCTTCCAGCGCCGCCCGGATCGCGGCGGCGTCCCGGCTCGCCGCGTCCAGCGCCCGCCGGCGGATCGCGTCGATCTGGGCCTGGAGCGCGGCGGCGCGGGCCGCCTCGGCGCGCTCGCGGGCCGCCTTCTCCTCCGTCTTGCGCTTTTCTTCTTCCTTGATCGCCGCGTCGATGGGTTCCTCAATGGCGAGCAGCGCGGCGTTGATCCGCTTGGCTTCGGCGTCGATGAGCTGGCCTTGCGCCAGCAGCGGGGCCTTGAGTTCGGCGCGGGTCTTTTCCAGCGCGCCGCGCAAGCCGCGAATCTCGGCGCGGGCCGCCTTGGCGGCGGCCAGGCCGGGAGCGGTGGTCACGGCGAACGGCGCGGCGTACTTCTGCCGCAACCGCGCCAGCGCGGCGGCGGTGGGGCGATACTCGACGATGGCGGTCGGCGCGGCGGCGGTCGGCTCGGTCGCGGTCCGATGTTCGAGGATCGGCTCGGTCGTGGTCGGCTCGGTCATGATCTGGACTCCGGTCGTGCGCCTTCCCTGGCGCGGAATGGGTGGACGGCTTACTGGCTCTGGCCTTTGCGGGCGGATTTGGTTTGGCCGTCGGCCTCGTGGCCGTCGCCGTTCCCGTTTTCGGCGGGGCCGGTCAATGGCCGGAACAGGCCGGGGTGGTAATGTTGTCGCCGGAAGTCGGCGATTTGCCGGGCGTACTGGCCGTCGCTGACCACCTCGAACTCGACCGCGTAGTAGCTCTCGCCGCTGGCGCGGCTGGCGCGCCTGCTCATGCCGGCGCGAATGGTCTTGCCCAGCAGGGTTTCCCCCTTCAAGCGGTACTGCCGGCGCAACTCCTCGAAATTGTCCAGGCTCTCGGTCTTGAACAAGATCGACGCCAGCACGCCGTCGGGGTCCACGAACAGCACGGCCAGCCACGTTTGCAGGGGATACCCGAAAAATTCCCCCTGGTTGATCTGCGCGCCGACGATCTCCATGTCCAGCTTGGGACCGCGCATCGTGGCCGCGCCGATCTTGAACTGCCCGGCTTGGCAGTCGGAGCGCCATTGCCGGATGGAATCGGCCAAAATCTGGCCTTCGGGCCGCCCGGTCTCGTCCAGGGCGATTTCGATGGGGGTGCTAAAGGTCGTCATTGCCGTCTCCTTCCCGCCCGCGCGGGCGGGCTTCGTGGGTGATGGGGATTAAAAAGCCGGGACGATGTCCGGGGCGCGGCGCGGGATGCTCCAGCGCCAGCGGAGACCGCGCGCGCGGAGCAGGCCGGCCACGTCCCCCCGCGCGGTGGCGGGATGGAAGGGGAGGGCAACGGCTTCCCGTTGCGGTGAGGGGGCGATTCGTGATTTCATGATCGGACCTCGTTCGTGACGGTTCGGGGTGGCTGTGGGGCGCTCGCGTTGTTTGCGGCAACGCCAGCGCCTTTTTGTCCATCCGCTTGGAAATGCACGTCCATCGCTGTTCCTTGGGTGGCAATCCGTTCCTTATCGAGCGGTTTCGGGCCGCGCCAGCCTTTCGGCATTCGGTAAATCTCGGTTTCGGGCCGCAGTTCGTTGCTCGCGAAGCGCAGCGCCGCCTTTCGGTCAACGAGCGGGATGATGGTGGAACCCGCAATCGCGTAGTACATGGTTGGTTCCTCGCTTTCTGGGTTGTTGTGTTCGGTTCTCCTGATGTCGCGACCTCCTTAATCTTTATTTTATGGGGAATAAATTTCCTGCAAGCCGTGGTCCGCGAACCACGGGCGGGCGAACGTCCCGCCCGCCCGGCGGTTCAAGCCGCGAACGCGGCCTCGGTCTCGGTCTCGGTTTCGGTCTCGGTTTCGGCTGCGGCCTCGAACCCGGTCTCGTCCTCCGCGTCGGGAGCCGCGCCGCCCCGGCAGGGCGCCGCCCGGTCGCGGGTGGCGCGGGCCTCCGCCACCGGGCGCTCGGTGTAACCTCGGGTCGGGAACTCGAAGTAGCGGGGCAGCCAGTGCTCGACCGGCTGACAACCCTCCCCGCGCAACCGGCGGCGAATCAGCCCGCGCAACTCCTTGCTGGTCGCCTTGCCGGGCGGGCTGCCGCCCACCTCCGCCGCGATCCGGGCCAAGGCTTCCTTGTCGGTCAGCAAGCCCAAAAAGGTCTCGTCGGGTTGCCAGAACCGGCGCATGTCGAGGTGGAGGAGTTCGCCCGCCCGCTCGGCCAGGCCGCCGCCCGCCACCAGGGCCTCGGCGGCGATCACCGCCAGCACCTGCAACACCTGCGCGTCGCTCAGCGCCAGCAAGCGCTCGAACGCCTCGGCGGCGCGCCGGTCGCTGGAACCGGAGCCGGCGAGGGGCGCGTCCGAGGGGTCTGCGGCGGCGGGCGACGCGGGGTCCGTCTCGCCCGCCAGCCAGCGCCGGACCGTCGCCCGTTCGCTCGCCAACCCGCCGGGCGCGGCGCTCGCCCGGACGCTGGCCTCGATGGCGGGGTTGTGGGGCGGGGTGCGGTCGCCGCGCACCGACCAGTTCTCCGCGCCGCCGATCAGGCACGCCACCGCCAGCCGCGCGGCGATGGCCGGGTGTTGGGTCAAGGCGTGACGCACCGCCGCCGCCTTGTGCAGCGCCACGTAGTTTCGCAGGGCTTGGGTGGTTTCGCTCCGGGCGGGCTTGGGCGCGTCGTTGGCCGCGTCCGTCCCCGCTTCCAGTCCCGCCGCCTGCCGGGCCTGTCGGCGCGCTTCCTCGAGCGGCAAATACCCCTCGCAAACCACCACCTCGCCGCTGTGCTGCGGCAACAGAAACACCCAACCGCCCTCGGCCTGGCCGGTGCGCTGATGTTCCCAGCCCCGAAAATACTCGCCGGTTTCCAGCACCTCGACC
Source organism: Candidatus Competibacteraceae bacterium (assembly GCA_007695245.1). Taxonomy (GTDB): domain Bacteria; phylum Pseudomonadota; class Gammaproteobacteria; order Competibacterales; family Competibacteraceae; genus REEE01. Next base: position 4,331 of record REEE01000086.1, read on the forward strand.
CTGGCCCAACCCTCGGCCAACAACCGATCCCGCAGCGCGGCGATGGCGCGATTTTGCCGCGTCCAGAACTGCGCGGCATCGTCGAAATAGGCGTGCTCGCCGAACAGGTCGGCGACGATCCGGCCCTCGTAATCCTCCAAGGGGAACAGCGCCACCTCGGTCGCAATCGCCGCGCCGCCGCACAGCCACGCCTTGAGCGGGCCGCCCCGCGGGGCATACTGCGCTTTATCCCGATACAGCTTCATCCATTCCCGCTGCTGCTTGGGCGTCGCCAGCGCCAGCGCTTGGGCGTCGGCGATCCCGATCGCGCCCGTGCGGGCCTCGCGCTTGATCGGTTCGATCAAGCCGGCCAGGGCCAGCCGCTGCCGGACCCGCCGCTCGGTCACGCCGAACCGGGCGGCGATGGCGTCCGCGCCCTGCCCCAGCTTCACCAGCCGGGCGAACGCCTCGTGCTGGTCGAACGGCTCCATCGGCAGGCGGTCGAGGTTCTCGGCCAGCGAGAGGTCCAGCGCCGCCGCGTCGTCGGTCGCGTCCAGCACCCGACACGGCAACGGGGCCACCGGCCCGTCTTTGGCGAGCCGCCGGCAGGCCAGATAGCGCCGCTGGCCGGCGACGATCTCGAAGCCCGCGCCGTCCGCCGCGGGCCGGACCAGCAAGGGGTGCAAAAGACCCCGCGCCCGAATGCTGGCGGCCAGCGACTCCAGGTCGTCGCCCGCGCCGTGGGTGCGGCTGTTGCTCGCGGCGACGGTCAGGTGGTCCAGGGGGATGTCGTGCAGTTTCATAACCGGTCTCCTCTCAACGAGTCGATAACCGTCCCTGGGCGGAGGCCTGAAATCACGGGGCCGGCGGCGGGTGGCGCGGTGGCGCTTTCCCGTCGTGACGGCGCTTTCCAGGGGGTCCTTCGATTCGATCTTACCCCCGGAATCTGTCCTGCAAGGGCGGGTCGCGAGGCGCGGCCAAAGGCGGTGCGCGCGCCTTCAAAACGGCGGGCGCTTTTGCAGCGGATCGGCGCCGACTTCCTGTTTTTGGCTACGCCTGGAAGCGCCGAAGCAAAACGCGTCGATCCCACGGCTTATTGGGAAGAGATGGGCTGCTCGGTGAGAAACAAGAGCGGGCTTTGATCCGGCCGCGCTGGAGGCGAAACGCAGGATCGCAGGACCCGATAAAGCGACGAGCATTGGGTGGGCGGCGACAAAGCGGGGTACGCCATCGGCGGCGGGTGGCCGCGTGGCTGGAGCGCGAGCGGGGGCTGGGCGTGCCGCACCAGGGGGAACCTTACCGTGTGTTGTACGCTTTCGACCCGCGCCGCACGGCGCTTCTGCTCGTGGGTGGCAAAAAAACCGGCGACGATCGTTGGTACGACACCTTCGTCCCGCTGGCGGATCGCCGGTACGACGAGCATTTGGAGACGCTGAAAAAGGAG
>REEE01000155.1 GCA_007695245.1 Candidatus Competibacteraceae bacterium
TCCTGTCGCTGCTGATCGTTGGCGCGGGGTGTTCGAGCATCCCCGCCCAGCCTTACCCCGCGGACGAGCAATCCGTCCGGACCGTGCTGCTGGTCAGTCACGGCTGGCATACGGGGATCATTGTCCGAACGGGCGATATTCCGGAAGGCGTCTGGCCGGAGCGCACGCATTATCCGGACGCCGCATACCTGGAGGTCGGTTGGGGGGATCGCGAGTTCTACCCGGCACCCGATCCGTCGTTCGGGGACGCGTTGCGAGCGGCGCTCGGTCCGAGCGCCGCCGTGCTGCACGTCGTCGGCTTGTCCGACCACCCGTCCCGCGTGCTGAACTTCAGCGAACTCATCGCCCTGGATATCAGCGAACCAGGCTTGCAACGGTTGATCGAGTTTATCGCCGCCACTCACGACCGGGGCGACGCCGAACGCGCCGAGCCACTCGGCCGGGGACTCTATCTCGACAGTCACTTCTACCCAGCGCTGGGCAGCTTCCACCTGTTCAACAATTGCAATACCTGGGTCGTCGACGCGCTGCGCGCGGCCGGGCTACCGCTGCGCTGGGCCATGACCAGCGAGGGAGTGATCGATCAGGCCTTGAATTTCGGCCAGCGCGTATCCCGCACTGCTTGGTAAGGGGTTCCCGCCTCACAGCCGATCGATCGGCACCTTGAGATAAACCGTGCCGTTCTCCTCGGCGGGCGGCATCCGGCCGGCGCGGATGTTGACCTGGATGGACGGCAGAATCAGCCGCGGCATCTCCAGAGTGGCGTCGCGCGTGTCGCGCATGGCCACGAAATCCGCTTCCTTCACGCCGGCGCGGACGTGAAGGTTGTCCCGCTTCTGCATCCCCACCGTCGTCTCGCATTGATGTTCGCGCCGCGCGTCCGGCGGGTAGTCGTGGCAGACGAACACCCGCGTCTCGTCCGGCAGGGCCAGCAGCTTCTGGATCGACCGAAACAGGGTCGTCGAATCGCCTCCCGGAAAGTCGCAGCGCGCGGTCCCGACATCGGGCATGAATAACGTGTCGCCGACGAACAGCGCGTCGCCGATGAGATAAGCGAGATCGGCGGGGGTATGACCGGGAACGTGCATGACCCGCGCCGCCAGTGAGCCGATGTGGAAGGTCTCGCCGTCGGCGAACAGATGGTCGAACTGGCTCCCGTCGGGCAAAAATTCCTGCTCCAGATTGAACACCGTCTTGAAGATGGCCTGCACTTGTCGGATGTGCTCGCCGATGGCGATTCGGCCGCCGACCTGCGCGCGGAGGTACGGCGCGGCCGACAGATGATCGGCATGAGCGTGGGTTTCGAGGATCCAGTCCACGCTCAGGCGCTCGTCGCGGACGAACTGGACGATCCGCTCGGCGCCACGGGTGCGGGTGCGCCCGGACTTGTAGTCGAAGTCCAGCACTGGGTCCACCACGGCGGCCCGCCCGCCGGGTTGATCGTAGACGACATAGCTGAAGGTTTCGCTGTCGGGATCGAGAAAAGCCTTGACTTGGGGGTTCATGAGTTCGCCTTGTGAATGGAAAACATTTAAGTTGAAAACATAATAAATAAATCTATAATGTTGTCAAGCTCACTGATGGACCGCACGCCCATGCCGGATACCTCTGCACTGAATATCGCACAGATGCGTGCCGCGGCGGAGCGGGCGACCGCCCTGTTGCGGGCGCTGGCGCATGAGGATCGGCTGTTGCTGCTGTGCCAGCTCAGCCAGCAGGAACTCTGCGTCGGCGAGCTGGAGGCGCAACTGGACCTCCACCAACCGATGCTCTCCCAGCAGCTCGGAGTCCTGCGCCGTCAGGCATTGGTGAGCACCCGCCGGGACGGCAAGCGGATCTATTACCGGATCGCCGATCCGCGGGCGCTCGCCCTGCTGCAAACCCTGTATTCCTTATATTGTGACGAACGAGGCACGCAACATGATGATTGATTGGACTGCATTCACGCCTTGGTCGGCCTTGGCCGGAGGTGTGCTGATCGGGCTGGCGGCCGCGCTGCTCGTGCTGCTGAACGGCCGCATCGCCGGCATCAGCGGTATCGTCGGCGGCTTGTTGACGCCGAAGCCCGGCGATATCGGCTGGCGGTTGGCCTTCGTGGCCGGGCTGGTGCTGGCACCGGTGCTGTGGCTGGCGGTCGCGGCCCTGCCGCCGATCCAGATTGAGGCGGGCTATCCGCTGCTGATCGTGGCGGGTCTGGTGGTGGGCTTCAGCACCCGCTACGGCACGGGTTGCACCAGCGGCCACGGGGTCTGCGGGATTTCCCGGCTCTCGCCCCGCTCCATCGTCGCCACCCTGGCCTTCATGACCGCGGGATTCATCACCGTGTTCGTCATGCGCCATCTTATTGGAGGATAGGCCGCCATGGTCAAACTGTCGTTTTCCGCCTTGATCGTCGGTCTGGTCTTCGGGTTGGGCCTGCTGGTATCCGGCATGGCTAACCCGGAAAAGGTTCTGGGCTTTCTGGATCTGGCCGGTGCCTGGGATCCGTCGCTGGCGCTGGTGATGGTCGGGGCCATCGCGGTGGGATTTTTCGCCTTCCGTCGGGCGGCGAGACAGGAACGCTCGCTATTGAACGAGCCGATACAACTTCCCACCCGCCGGGATCTGGATCGCCGCCTGCTGCTGGGCGGGTTGGGCTTCGGCGTGGGCTGGGGGCTGGCCGGGTTCTGTCCCGGTCCGGCGCTGGTGGCGCTGGGTGCCGGCGAACTGAAAGCGCTAGTCTTCGTGCTCGCCATGCTGGCCGGCATGGGGATTTTCGAGCTGTTGGAGCGGCGTAAACCCTCATGAACCGAGATCGGCTGGCCCGACTGCTGCCGGCGTGGCTGCGCGGCTACCAGCGGCGGTCGCTGCCGGGCGATCTGGTCGCGGCGCTGGTGGTGACCCTGCTGCTGGTGCCCCAGGGCCTGGCTTACGCCGCCCTGGCGGGCCTGCCGCCGCAGCTGGGGCTGTACGCCGGTCTGCTGCCCATGGTGGCCTACGCCGTCTTCGGCTCTTCGATGGTGATGTCGGTGGGACCGGTCGCGGTGGCTTCGCTGATGACCGCCGCCGCGCTGAGCGGCATCGCCGCGCCCGGCAGTCCGGAGTATATCGCCGCCGCCGTGGTGCTGGCGCTGCTGTCCGGGGTGCTGCTGTTCGGCTTCGGTCTGCTGAGGCTGGGTAATCTGGCGCGACTGCTCAGCCATCCGGTGATCAGCGGCTTCATCACCGGTGCCGCGTTGATGATCATCATCAGCCAGTTGCGGCCGCTGCTGGGTATCGACGCCAGCGGCGACACGGCGGTTTTGCTGGTCGTGGATCTGCTGGGGTCGCTGGGCGGTTTCGAACCGCTGACGGCGTACTTCGGCCTGACCGCGCTGGTCTTCCTCTGGCTGGCGCGCCGCTATCTGGCGCGACTGCTGGCTCGGCTGGGGCTGGCCCGGACGACGGCCGACCTGCTCGCCAAGCTGGCGCCCATGCTGGCCGTGCTGGTCGCGTCCGCGCTGGTGGTCGGGCTGGACTGGCAAGAGCGCCTGCCGGTGGTGGGGACCTTGCCACCGGGGTTGCCGGCGCTGGTCGTGCCGGCGCTGGATTTCAGCCTGATCGGCGCGCTCTGGCTGCCGGCGCTGGTCATCGGCTTGATCGGCTTCGTCGAAAGCGTGGCCATCGCGCAGTCTTTCGCCCGGCGCAGCGGCCAGCGCATCGATCCTAACGCCGAACTGCGCGGGTTGGGGGCGGCTAACGTGGTCAGCGCCTTTTCCGGGGCGTTTCCGGTCACCGGCGGCTTCTCCCGCACCGTGGTCAACGCCGAAGCCGGAGCGCAAACGCCGCTGGCCAGCGTGCTGGCCGCCGGGCTGATGGCCCTGGTGCTGTTGTTCGCCATCGGGCTGTTCGGTGCTTTGCCGATGGCGGTGCTGGCCGCCGTGATCATCAGCGCCGCGCTCGGCCTGGTCGACGTCCAGGGGCTGCGGCAGGTCTGGCGCTACGACCGGATCGAAGGCGTCGCGTTTGGCGGCACGGCGCTCGGGGTGTTGCTGGTCGGGGTCGAGGCGGGGGTCATCTTCGGCGTGGCCCTGTCGCTGGCGATGCTGGTCCTGCGGGCCAGTCGGCCGCATGTGGCCGTGGTCGGGCGGATTCCCGGAACCGAGCATTTCCGCAACATCCACCGGCATCAGGTGGAGACCCGGCCGGGGCTGGCGATCGTGCGGGTCGACGAGATCCTGTTCTTCGGCAATGCCGAAGCGGTGGAGGACGAGTTGGAGCGGATTCTGGCCGAACGCCCCGACACCCGCGATCTGGTGCTGGTCATGCTGTCGGTCAGTCACATCGACGCCACCGCCGCCGAGATGCTGGAGCAGCTCAACGACACTCTGCTGGCGCGCGGCGTCCGGCTGCACCTGGCCGAGGTGAAGGGACCGGTCATGGATCGGCTGCTCCCCGGAACGCTGCCACAGCGGCTCAGCGGTCGTATTTTTCTATCGACTCACGAGGCTTTCGAAAAGCTGGGGGCGGCGGCACCGACCATTGAGGTGGAGCAGCGACGACGCGAGCCTTCGCGATAGCGCGAAATTCAGGGTTGTGGCTGGAGACGCAGCTTGAACCGGATTTGTACCTCGTTCGCCACCGTATCGGTATCGGCCCAAATCCCGTCGCCGACGTTGAAGTCCAGGCGCTTCAGTTCGAACTGTCCCTCCGCGAGCAGATCCTCGCCCTCGGTGGCGAGCGTCAGCGGCACGGCGATTTCCCGGCTGACGCCCTTGAGCGTCAAGGTCCCGGTCATCTCGTAGCGATCCTCGCCCAGCGCCCGGAACTGCGTGGACTCGAAGACCGTCTCCGGGAAGTTGGCGGTATCGAACCAACGGGGGCGTTTGATCTCCGTGGTGAAGTCCCGCGCCGGCAGCGCCACGCTGTCCATGTCGATCGCGATGCGGGCGCGACTGGTTTCAATCGCCGTCGGGTCGATGGCGGCGTCCACGTCGAACTTCTGAAACCGGCCCTGCGTGGGCACGCCCATCTGCTGGCCAGTGAAGACGATTTCACTTTGCTCGAGCGCTAATTCCTGGCGGGTTTGGATTTCGGACGCGGAGGCACCGAAGAGTCCCGCGCCCATCCACAACCCAATGATCCACGCATGTTTCATCATCGTCATGGCTCCCGGCGTCCGACGATTGGCAGCATCCGCGCCAGCACGTCGTCGCGTTCGATAAGATGGTGCTTGAGCGCCGCGCCGACATGGACGGCGACCGCGACCAGCAGCGTGTAATTCAACCACTCGTGCAGGCTTCGCAGCCGATCCGCCAGGTCTTCGTCGACGCCGATCAGATCCGGCAACGGCCATAGCCCCAAATACACCACCGGCACCCCGGAGGCGGAACTGTAGAGCCAGCCGCTGAGCGGGATGGCGAACATCAATAAGTACAGTAAAACATGGACTGCGTGGGCCGCCCCACGTTGCCAGAGCGGCACCGTCGCCGGCAGCGGCGGTGCGGGATGGGTCAAGCGCCAGAGCAACCGCAGGGCCACCAGACCGAGGATGGTGATCCCCAGCCATTTATGCCAGGACATCATGCGCAATTTTTGCGGACTGAACTCCATGGCGGCCATGGTCCAACCCAAAGCGAACCCGGCCACGATCGCCGCCGCCATCAGCCAGTGCAGGCCGATGGCCACGCCGGTATAACGGGTTGCGGTCTTTGGTTTCATGCCGGTTCCCTCAA
>REEE01000335.1 GCA_007695245.1 Candidatus Competibacteraceae bacterium
GCCAGCGCGAAAATCCCCCAACTGGCGGCGCTCACCGGCGCGGTCCCCAGCAGTTGTTGCAGGGGCGGCCAGTAGGTGAAGGACATCTGCAGCACCAACAGAATCCCGATGGTGGTCAGGACCGGGCGGCTGCCCAGCAGACCCTCCCACGAGAGCGACGACTGATGGATGTAGCGGCTGTTGAACAGGTAGAAAATCTCCCCGACCACCAGCGCGTTCACCGCCATGGTGCGCGCCTCCTCCTGGGAGATGCCTTCCTGGGCCGTCCCCCACAGGAACAGCCACAGCGGCGCGATCACCAGCAGCACCGACACGAAGCCGATGCGCCAGAGCATGAACCCGTTCAGAAGCGGTTCGCCAGGTTTGCGCGGCGGGCGGCGCATCACGCCGGCCTCGGTCGGTTCGAAGGCCAGGGCCAAGGCCAGGGTCACCGCCGTCACCATGTTGACCCACAGGATCTGCACCGGCGAGATCGGCAGAGTCATGCCCAATAGAATGGCGGCGATGATCACCAGCGCCTGCGCGCCGTTGGTCGGCAGGATGAACAGGATGGCCTTGCGCAGGTTGTCGTAGACGGTGCGTCCCTCCTCCACGGCGTGAGCGATGGAGGCGAAATTGTCGTCGGCCAACACCATCTCCGAGGCTTCCTTGGCGGCTTCGGTGCCCTTCATGCCCATCGCCACGCCGACGTCGGCCCGCTTCAGGGCCGGGGCGTCGTTGACCCCGTCGCCGGTCATCGCCACCACTTGATGATTGGCTTGCAGGGCCGTCACCAGCCGGAGTTTGTGTTCGGGGCTGGCGCGGGCGTAGACGTCGGTTTCCACGACCACCTCGCGCAGCGCCGCTTCGTCCAGGGTTTCCAGTTCCGGCCCGGTCAGCGCCGGGCGGCCGTCGCCGATGCCGAGTTGCCCGGCGATGGCCCACGCCGTGGCGGCGTGATCGCCGGTGATCATCTTGACCCGGATGCCGGCTTCCCGAGTTTGGCGCACCGCCCGGATCGCCTCCTCGCGCGGCGGATCGCTGATGCCCAGCAGACCGAGCAGGATCAGCCCTTCCTGGACCTCTTCCAAGATCAGTTCGTAGTGGGTTTCGTGGGTCGGACGGTACGCCACCGCCAGCACTCGCTGGCCCAATTCGGCCAATTCCTCGACCCGCTCTTGCCAGTAATCCGCGCGCAACGGTCGCGCGCCGTCGGGTCCATGCTCCTGGGCGCACATGGTCAGGACTCGTTCCGGGGCACCCTTGAGGTAGATGACCCCTTCACCGGGTTCCTGCTGGTGTAGGGTGGCCATAAACCGATGTTCGGATTCGAAGGGGATGCTGTCCACCCGGCGGAGCCGGGCATTTTCCACGTCGACGTCCAGCCCCGCCTTGCCGGCTACGGTCAACAGCGCGCCCTCGGTGGGATCGCCTTCCATGCACCATTCGCCGTTCTCTTCACGCAGGACCGCATCGTTGCACAGTTGCCCGGCGCGGACGATCGCTTGCAGCTCCGGCGTCGCGGCGGGCGATACCGGGGTCCCATCGACGCGAAACTTGCCGATCGGCGCGTAGCCGACGCCGCCGACTTCGAACATCTGGTCGGCGGCGACCACCCGCTGCACGGTCATTTCATTGCGGGTCAGGGTGCCGGTCTTGTCGGAACAGATCACGGTCACCGCGCCCAAAGTCTCGACCGCCGGCAGGCGGCGAATGATCGCGTTGCGGCCGGCCATGCGCTGGACGCCGATCGCCAGGATGACGGTCATGATCGCCGGCAGACCTTCCGGAATGGCCGCCACCGCCAGTCCGACCGCCGCCATGAACATGTCATCGAGCGGCAGCCCCCGCCAGAGCACACCGACCAGGAGGGTGAGGCCGGCCACGATAATAATCGCCGCGCTCAACCAGCGGCCGAACTGCTCCATCTGCCGCAGCAGCGGCGTGGTGAGTCCTTCGACCTGCTCCAGAAGGGTGCTGATGCGACCGATTTCAGTATCCGTGCCGGTCGCCACCACGACGCCGACGCCCTGGCCGTAGGTGACCAGGGTGCTGGAATAAGCCATGCCGGCGCGGTCGCCGACCGCCGCCTCGGCCGCGACCGGAGCGACGGCCTTCTCGACCGCTTCCGCCTCGCCGGTCAGCACGGCTTCCTGGATGCGCAGGTTCTTGATCTCGACCAGCCGGATATCGGCGGGGACCTTGTCACCGGACTGCAAGACCACCCAGTCGCCCGGCACCAGGGTCTCGGCGGCGATTTCCCGGCGGTGGCCGTCGCGCAGCACCGTGGCCTTCAGCGACAGCATTTTGCGAATGGCCGCCAGCGCCGATTCCGCCTTGCCTTCCTGCACGAAGCCGACGATGGCGTTGATGATCACCACAGCCAGAATCACGCTGGTGTCCACCCAATGCCCCAGCAGGGCGGTGACGCCCGCCGCGACCAGCAGGACGTAGATCAGGATGTTGTGAAACTGGAGCAGGAACCGCACCACCGGCCCGTGCCGCTGGGGGGGTGGGAGTCGGTTGGGACCGTGAATTTCGAGGCGGCGGGCGGCTTCCTGATCGTTCAGGCCGCCGGGTGCCGTGTCCAGTTCGCTCAGAACCTGTTCGGCGGGGAGGGTGTGCCACAGGGGCGTTGGCGGGGAAGAAACGGGGTTCGTGTTGTTGTTCATCGACCGATGACTCCTTAGAAACATGACCTCGGTGGAACAATGATCTCACGGAGATTGTAAAAAATCCCCCTCTCACCGGCAGGAGAAAGATAGGGATGAAGGCGGTTTTCAAGCGGTTGACGCGCCGGAGACGGTACAACAATACGCTCTCAGGGTGGGGTTGGAACGTGGCGCGTACTTTGGCGATGCCAGCAAGCGCGCGCATCGACAGCTTGCTTAGATCATTCGCCAGCCGAGCGTTTCCCCGGCTCGCAGGGGGATCAGTTCATCCACGTCGAACGGGAAGCGGTCGGGAACTGGAGTCGGCTGGCGACGTAGAGCGACCGTGTCGGTGTTGCGCGGCAGACCGTAGAAGTCCGGGCCGTGGAAACTGGCAAAGGCTTCGAGCCGGTCCAGCGCGCCGACCGAATCGAACGCCTCGGCGTACAGTTCCAACGCGGCATGGGCGGTGTAGCAGCCCGCGCAGCCGCAAGCGGTTTCCTTGCCGTGGCGCGGATGCGGGGCACTGTCGGTGCCGAGAAAGTATTTCGGATGACCGCTGACGGCGGCCTGGAGCAGCGCCTGGCGGTGGCGCTCGCGCTTGAGAATCGGCAGGCAATAGTAATGCGGCCGGATGCCGCCCTGGAAAATGGCGTTGCGGTTATAAAGCAGATGATGGGCGGTAATCGTCGCCGCGACCGTGGCCGGCGCCTCGCGCACGTAGTCCACCGCGTCCTGCGTGGTGATGTGTTCCAGCACGATTTTCAGGGCGGGGAAATCGCGGATCACCGGGATCAACACCCGGTCGATGAACACGGCCTCGCGGTCGAAGACATCCACCTCTGGGTCGGTGACTTCGCCGTGGATCAACAACGGCATTCCGTGGGCCTGCATCGCTTCAAGAACCGGGTGGATTTTACGGATATCAGTCACGCCGGAATCGGCGTTGGTCGTCGCACCAGCGGGATAAAGCTTGCAAGCGGCGATATGATCGGAAGCTTGGGCGCGGGTGATTTCGGCGGGCGGGGTATGGTCGGTCAAATACAGAGTCATCAACGGCTGAAACGCCAAGCCATCCGGCACGGCATCCAGAATCCGCTCCCGATAAGCCAGCGCCTGTTCGGTCGTCGTTACCGGCGGGCGCAGGTTGGGCATGATGATCGCGCGGGCGAACTGGCGGGCGCTGTGCGGTACGACCGCGCGCAGAGTCGCGCCGTCGCGAACGTGCAGGTGCCAGTCGTCGGGGCGGATCAGGGTGAGGGTGTCCATGGCGGTTTCCAGTAGTTCTGCGCTACGAGTTAACAGTGTTGGATGTCCCCGGAACGCTGGGCGTCCGCGAGGCGCTCGGCCATCAGGCGTTCAATTTCGCGCAGAGTTGGTGTACGGCCTGTAGACGCAACCCAGTCCCGATCTTACCGATTTCCTTGACCACCAAGGCGCGATTGAGCGACACGACCTTGTCAGTCCGTATCCAACTGGCTTTGGGCAGCATTCCAACCTGCATGTCGGCCTGGTCGAGCGCGAGGCTTTCAGGGTGTCCGGGCTGCGAGGTCACCGGCATCGCCAGGAAGTCGCCGTAACCGTCCGGCGCGGTCAGTAGTAGCACGGGGCGGCGCTTGGTGGCACGCAAATCGGAAAAAGGAAACGGCAAGACCACCAAGCTACCGGGGTCAAGCATCGTTCCAAATCTCATCATCGGCATTGTCCCACATACGGGCCAAGCTGGATTCCTGCGCGCGGATCAAATCCTGGTCGACCTGACGCTGGTTTCTCTCGAAGCGCGCGAGTTCGCCGCGTTCGATTCTGACCGCACGCCCGATATGAACGGACGATACCTCACCACGTGCAATCATCCGCCGCACGGTCGGCACGCTGATTTTCCAGCGCGCGGCCACATCCTGAATCGTCAAATAGGGTTCGTTCATGGCAGTGTATCCGGATGTTAAAACTTAATTCTAGCACTCACAAAGACTCATGAATAATCAGGGTTGCTCGAATAAGATTTATGGACCTGCCGCGCCTTGACGCGCGGGGGCAAAGCCTTAAGCTAGGAAATTGTGGCGGTCCGGGCTATCGGCAGTTCGGGCCGTTCTTGATTTCTGGCGCGGGAGTCCGCGCAATTTTCGCGCTTGAATTTTTTACAATGGGGAACACCTATGTCCGACATCAAAAAGGTAGTGCTGGCCTACTCCGGCGGTTTGGATACCTCGGTGATTTTGAAGTGGTTGCAGGATGTATATCAGTGCGAGATCGTGACCTTCACCGCCGATCTGGGGCAGGACGAGGAGCTGGAACCGGCGCGGGAAAAGGCCCTCAAAATGGGCATCAAGCCGGACAATATTTTCATCGACGATCTGCGCGAAGAGTTCGTGCGCGATTTCGTGTTTCCCATGTTCCGCGCCAACGCGATCTATGAAGGCGAATACCTGCTGGGGACCTCCATCGCCCGACCGTTGATCGCCAAGCGGCAGATCGACATCGCGGTGGCGACCGGTGCCGACGCCGTCGCACACGGGGCGACCGGTAAGGGCAACGATCAGGTGCGCTTCGAGCTGGGTGCCTACGCGCTGAAGCCGGACATCAAGATCATCGCGCCATGGCGGGAGTGGGACTTGCTGTCCCGCGAGAAAATGCTGGCCTACGCCGAACAGCACGGTATCCCGGTGGAAATGAAGCGCGGCACGAAATCGCCGTATTCAATGGATGCCAATCTGCTGCATATTTCCTACGAAGGCGGCGTGCTGGAAGATCCGTGGAGCGAACCGGAGGAGGCGATGTGGCGCTGGACGGTGTCGCCGGAGAAAGCTCCGGACCAGCCCAGGATTCTCGACCTGACCTACCGGCAGGGTGATATCGTGGCGATCGACGGCGAAGCCCTGAGCCCGGCGACGGTGCTGACCCAACTCAACAAACTGGGCGGTCAGCACGGCATCGGCCGGCTGGATCTGGTGGAAAATCGCTACGTCGGCATGAAATCGCGCGGCTGCTACGAAACTCCCGGTGGCACGATCATGCTCAAGGCGCACCGGGCCATGGAGTCGCTGACCCTGGATCGGGAAGTCGCGCATCTCAAGGACGACCTGATGCCACGCTACGCCAGCCTGGTTTATAACGGCTACTGGTGGAGTCCCGAGCGGAAGATGCTGCAAACGATGATCGATGCTTCCCAAGCCCCGGTGAACGGCACGGTGCGGGTGAAACTGTACAAGGGCAACGTGATCGTAGCCGGCCGCAAGTCGGACGACAGCCTGTTCGACATGAACATCGCCACCTTTGAGGACGATGCGGGCGCTTACGACCAGCAGGATGCCGGAGGGTTCATCAAGCTCAACGCCCTGCGGATGCGCATTGCGGCGCTGAAGGGACGATGCTGAAGGTTCCCCGACACTGCCCATGGTACTGGTGAAAGTCATGCTTGAAGAGAATACGACTGTCGAACGGGAGTGGATGGAAGAGATGCCATCGCTGAACCATAGTTATCTCTGCGCGCAGCTCATGCGCCAACTCTTGGACAATGAACAGATCCAACCGTTGCCTGAATTGACCCTGGATGTGGAAAATGGGTTGACACCGGATATTTCCATTTATCCAAGGGAAAAAATTCATCCCAATTTCTTCGAGGATGTTCTGAAAATCAAGGAAATGCCCGTCTTGGCGATTGAAGTGATCTCGTCCAGCCAGAGCATTCGCGCGGTGCTGGAAAAAGCCAAATTGCTGGTCGAGGCCGGCGTGAACACTGTATGGACCGTCGAGCCTTATGGAAGAAGCATTTTTGTGCTCGACGCCCGTGGAAAACGGCTCTTTCGCGAAGAAGTTGTGGAGAGCGAAGGGATTAAAGTCGATTTTTCCAAAGTGTTTGGCTGAAATGCCTCAACTGTGAGTATCGATCGCGAGGTTAGTCGCCGCAAGCTGAAGTTCGCCATGAACGAATCTGTTTAGTATCCATGACCAACCCACTAAAAGGAGACCACTTTGGCCAAGCCCAATTACCAGTACGAGAAGCGCCAGAGAGACCTTGCCAAGAAAAAGAAACAGGAGGAGAAAAAACAACGGAAGTTGGATAAGAGCAATACCCCTCCGGAGGAGACCCCGGATCAGCCCACCGAGCCGGAATAAAGCCTGGCGAGGCCCAATCGCGCCATGCCCACGATTCCTGTGATGAATGGAGCCGGAACGTTAACCCGGCATGCCGATTTTGCTTCGCGGTATATTTCCGCCCGACATGTGGATATCTGGTGTCCGCCTGCTTATGGGCTGGTGCCCGAAATCCGCTATCCGGTGATCTACCTGCACGACGGGCAAAATCTTTTCGATCCCGCTTCGTCGTTCATCGGGGTCGATTGGGGCCTGGATGCAGCCATGCGGCGGGTGATGCACGACGCACGGCTACCGGGCGCCATTCTCGTGGGGATCTGGAACAGCCCATTGCGGTTACGGGAATACCTGCCCGACACGCCCTTACGGAATCCGGACGCGCGGGAACTCCGGGCCGAATTCGTGCGGGAGGCCGGGGAAGAACCGTTGTCGGACGCCTATCTCAGGTTTCTGATCGAAGAACTGAAGCCCTTCGTCGATGCGACGTATCGGACCCTGCCGGAATCCGCGCATACTTCGATCATGGGTTCGAGCATGGGCGGCCTGATTTCGCTTTACGCGCTGCTCGAGCATCCCGAAATCTTCGGTGGGGCAGGTTGCCTGTCGACCCATTGGCCGATCGGGCGCGAAGCGCTGGTGGATGCGCTCGGCACGGCGTTGCCGGGCGCGGGTCGGCATCGACTGTATTTCGATTTCGGCACCGAAACCTTGGATGCGACCTACGAACCGTACCAGCAGCGGATGGATGAGTGGCTGCGGAAGGCGGGTTATGAGGCCGGGCGGGACTGGGTGACGCGGAAATGGGTCGGCGCGGAACATTCCGAGCGCGCCTGGCGGGCGCGGGTGCATATCCCGCTGGAGTTTCTCTTGCGCCGGTGACGGACGCCCGAGGTTGAACGCACAAAAAAAGCCGGCTTGCGCCGGCTTTTCCAACTCAATACCAGGGAAGAAGCGCGGTTTTTGAAAACCGCGCTCGCCCGGTCGATCAGGCGGTTTCGGCCCGCCAAACTTCAGGGGCCTTGCTGACGCGCGCTCCGAATTCCTGGCGTTGTTTTTCCAGCTCGGGCGGCAGCTTCGCACCGAATTTATCGAAGAAGCCTTTGATCTCTTCGATCTCGCTGGCCGCCTCGGCGCGGCTGATGCTGGTGATGGCGTCGAACTGCCCCTTGGTGAAGTCCAGACCGTTCAAGTCCAGATCCTCAAAGCGCGGCATGTAGCCGAACGAACTCTCCACGGCACCGACCTTGCCGTTGGTCCGCTTCACGATCCATTCGAGAACGCGCAAATTCTGGCCGAAACCCGGCCAAGCGAATTTGCCGTTCGCATCCTTGCGGAACCAGTTGGTCCGGAACATCTGCGGCAGTTTGAGGCCGGGGGTCTTGCCGATCTTGATCCAGTGCGCCCAATAGTCGGCCATGTTGTAGCCGCAGAACGGGAGCATGGCGAACGGATCGCGGCGGATGGCTTCCTGACCGATCGCCGCCGCGGTGGCTTCCGAACCCATGGTGGCCGCCATGAACACGCCGTGGTTCCAATCGAAAGCCTGATAGACCAACGGGAAGGTCTTGGACAAGCGTCCGCCGAAGATGAACGCCGAAATCGGCACGCCCTCGGGATCTTCCCAGGCCGGGTCGATGGTCGGGCATTGCGCGGCGGGAGCGGTGAACCGCGAGTTGGGATGTGCGCCCGGCTTGCCGGAATCCGGCGTCCAGTCGTTGCCATGCCAGTCGATGCCGTGGGCCGGGGGTTCCACGCCCATGCCCTCCCACCACACGTCGCCGTCGTCGGTCAACACGACGTTGGTGAAGATGCAATTGGCCTTGATCGATTCCATCGCCATGGGGTTGGAATCGTAGGAAGTGCCGGGCGCGACGCCGAAGAAGCCCGCTTCGGGGTTGATGGCGCGCAGCGTGCCATCGGGACGCGGCTTGATCCAGGCGATGTCGTCGCCGACGGTCAACGCCTTCCACTTGCCGAAGCCCTCGGGCGGGACGATCATGGCCAGGTTGGTCTTGCCGCAGGCGCTGGGGAAGGCCGCCGCGACATAGGTTTTTTCACCCTCGGGCGATTCGAGGCCCAGGATCAGCATGTGTTCCGCCAGCCAACCCTGGTCGCGCGCCATGACCGAGGCGATGCGCAGGGCCAGGCACTTCTTGCCGAGCAGGGCGTTGCCGCCGTAGCCCGAGCCGTAGGACCAGATCTCATAGGTTTCCGGGAAATGCACGATGGCCTTGCGGCTGATTTCCGGCTCGCACGGCCAAGGCACGTCCTTCTGACCGGGGGTCAGCGGCGCACCGACCGAATGCACACACGGGACGTAGAAGCCATCGCTGCCCAAGGCGTCGAGGACTTTGGTGCCGATGCGGGTCATGATGCGCATGTTGACCACGACGTAGGCCGAATCGGTGATCTCGATGCCGATCTGGGCGATGGGGCTCCCGATCGGACCCATGCTGAAGGGGATGATGTACATGGTGCGGCCGCGCATGCAGCCGGTGAAACGCTCCTTCAAGGTCGCGCGCATTTCGGCCGGCGGCGCCCAGTTGTTGGTCGGACCGGCGTCATCCTTGGACTCCGAGCAAATGTAAGTGCGATCCTCGACCCGAGCCACGTCGGACGGATGCGACCGGGCGAGATAGGAGTTGGGCCGCTTCTCTGGGTTCAGGCGAGTGAACGTGCCGCCATCCACCATCAACTGGCACAGCCGGTCATACTCCTCTTGCGAGCCATCGGCCCATTCAACCTTGTCGGGTTGGCACAGGGCTACAACTTCGTCGACCCATTTCAACAGGTTGGCGTTGTTGGTCCGGCTTTTACCATCATGAGCGATTGCCATCTATGGACTCTCCTCTGGTTTCAGGTGTGGGGGTTAAAAAGGCGTCGGACGGGCTGCTCGCCGTCGTCCGCGTGAACTCTAAATAACTGAAACGGGGCTTTTAGGAACGATTTTCATTTTTCAGAACAAGAATAGCATCAAGCCGCCCGGTATGCCACCCGTTCCATCGGGCAGGCGACGCCGGTTCCGCCCAGTCCGCAGTAGCCGCCGGGATTCTTGGCCAGGTACTGCTGGTGGTAGTCCTCGGCGTAGTAGAACGGCGGCGCGGGCCGGATTTCGGTAGTGATCGGGCCGTGACCGGCGGCGCTCAGCGCCTGTTGATAGGCGGCTCGCGAGGTTTCGGCGGCCGCTTGCTGCTTGGGGTTTTGGCAGTAGATCGCCGAGCGGTATTGGGTGCCGAGATCGTTGCCTTGGCGCATGTCTTGGGTGGGGTCGTGCGCTTCCCAGAAGATCGCGAGCAATTCGTCGTAGGTGATGAGGGTCGGGTCGAACGCCACCCGCACGACTTCGGTGTGGCCGGTTCGGCCGGAGCAGACTTCCTCGTAATATGGGTTCGGAGTATGGCCGCCGGCGTAGCCCGTCATGGTCGAGTACACACCAGTGAGTTTCCAGAAGAGCCGCTCCGCGCCCCAGAAACAGCCCATGCCGAAGGTCGCCAGTTCCAGCTTTTCGGGAAACGGGGGGATCATGCGGTGACCGTTGACCGCATGCCGTTCCGCGACGGATAGCGGCAGCGGGCGACCGGGCAAGGCATCCTCGGGTTGCGGCAGGGTGAGCTTGTGCTGGTCTGGGAAGCCGAACATGGCGCAGGTCTCCGTCGGGAAATATTTCGGTGTTGACCATGATTTGGCGTCGAGGTTCACGATGACCCCCACCGCTCGCCGTGGCCCCCCCTCATCCGCCTGACGGGAGCGGAATTTTCAGTTCTGATTTCCCCGGTAACACAGGCAACCATGCCCTTCCCTCGGTTGCCCGTCGAATTTCCCCTCCATCGAAATTTTTCCCTCCGCCGGGAATAAACCCCGCTTCCTCCTCGTTAGCACTGATAGGTCATTGCAGTTTTATTGCAGTTTCATGTCACGTTCAGGATGGCCGAATCATCCTTCGTGATACGAAGCGAAATTGCTGCAACTCGGGGATTCGCTCCCCATCGCGCAACCGGGAAGGAAGAAGTCATGCATCCCAAAGCGGATCATCAATCCGGGAGGTCGGTGCGGATCGCCCTCTATTCCCACGACACCATGGGGCTCGGCCATATCCGGCGCAACCTGTTGATCGCCCAGGCGCTGGCGGATTCGTCGCTGCAAGCGAGCACTCTAATCATCGCGGGCGTTCACGAAGCGGGCGCTTTCCTGATGCCTCGGGGTGGAGATTGCTTGACGCTGCCCGCCTACCGCAAGGACCGCAACGGCGATTACGCGCCGCGATCGCTCCCCATGGAAACCGCCGCTCTGGCGACCCTGCGCTCGCAGGTGATCGGGGCCGCCCTGAAGAACTTCGCCCCCGATCTGTTCATCGTCGATAACGTGCCGCGCGGCGCGCTTCAGGAACTGACGCCGGTTCTCGACCGCGTGAAGGGCCAGGGAAAAACCCGCTGCGTGCTCGGTCTGCGGGATATTCTCGACGCCCCCGAACGGGTTCAAAAGCAGTGGCGGCTACAGGACAATGAAGCCGCCATCCGGGACTACTACGACGCCGTCTGGATTTATGGCGACCGCAACGTCTATGACGCGATTGAGGAATATGCTTTCCCGCCCGATTTGGCCGCGAAAATCACCTTTACCGGCTACCTCGATCCGACGACTCGGCTGATCCCCGGCGACGCCGACGCCGACCTCTTCGCCCAACTCCCGAAGGACTTGGCGCAAAAGGGCTTCACGCTCTGCATGATCGGCGGCGGCCAGGACGGGCTGGCCGTGACTCAGGCGTTCGCCCAGGCGGAACTGCCCGCCGATGAGTACGGCGTGATCGTCACCGGTCCCTTCCTGCCGCCGCCGCAAAAGCAACGCCTGTTGGACCGGGTCGCGGGCAACCCGCGCCTCAAGGTGCTGGAATTCCTGCCCGAGCCGATGCGGCTCATGCGGCAGGCCAGGCGCGTCATCGCCATGGGGGGTTACAACACCGTCCAGGAAATCCTCTGCCTCGGCAAACGCGCGCTGATCGTGCCGCGCGACCGGCCGCGTCTCGAGCAGACCATCCGCGCCCAGCGCCTGCGCGCGCGGGGCCTGCTCGACTTCATCGCTTTCCATCAGCTCAGTCCACGAACGCTGTCGGCCTGGCTGCATCACGCGGCGACGGCTCCGTTGCCTCCGTCGCGCCAGCCACTCGACCGCGATGGCCTGAAACGCTTGCCCGCACTGGCCGCCGCGGTAATTGACAGCCGGGCCCCCGTTCGTCAAACCATCCCTGCCCCATCCAGTGGGTTGGAAGGAGGACTTCGTTATGTCATCGCCTGAGAACTCGCGCGTCGGGTATATCGTCAAGCGCTACCCGCGCTATTCGGAAACCTTCATCGTCAACGAAATCCTGCAACACGAGGAGGCCAGACTTCCGATCGAGATTTTCGCCTTGCGACCGGTTCTGGAAACCCACTTTCAGGACGTGCTGGCCGCAGTCCGGGCACCGGTCACCTACATCCCGGACAAAGTTTCCAAGGCCGCGAGCCTCTGGGAATCGATCAACGCAGCGCGGCGCGAGCTACCGGATTTCTGGGCCGCGCTCGACGAGCTGGGAGACCTGGAGGCCGAGGATCTCATCCAAGCGATCGACCTGGCCCTGCGCGCGCGGGAGCGGGGCGTCACCCATTTCCACGCCCATTTCGGCACCGTGTCCGCGACGGTGGCCCGCCTGGCCGCGCGGTTCGCTCGGATTCCCTACACGCTGACGCTGCACGCCAAGGACATCTACCACGTCAGCGTCGATCCGGCGCTCATGCGCAAGAAATTGGGCGCGGCGGCCCGCGTGATCACCGTCTCCGATTACAACCAACGGTATCTGGCGGCGACCTACGACAGCGCGGCGGCGAAGGTCGTTCGACTCTACAACGGCCTGAACCTGGCGCGTTTCGCCTTCACGATCCCGAGTCGAACCAGTCGCGAAATCCTGGCCGTCGGCCGGCTGGTGGAGAAGAAAGGCTTCGATGTTCTGATCGATGCCTGTGCGATTCTGCGGGATCGAGGCGTCGCGTTTCAGTGCCGGATCGTCGGCGACGGTACCGAACGGGCGACTTTGAGCGCCCGGATCGCGCACCTGAATCTCGGGGCGATGGTCCGCCTGGCGGGACCGCAGCCCCACGCCGAACTCATCGGAACTTTTCGTGAGGCGGCGGTCGTCGCCGCGCCGTGCGTCATCGGCGCCGACGGTGACCGCGATGGCCTGCCGACGGTGCTGCTAGAGGCCATGGCCCTCGGGGTTCCCTGCGTCGCGACCGACGTCACGGGTATCCCCGAACTGGTGCGCGATGGCGACACGGGTCTGTGCGTGCCGCAACGCGATCCCCAAGCCCTGGCCGACGCCCTGCAACGCCTGCTGGACGATGCCGACCTGCGGGTCGACCTCGCGACCCGCGCCCGGCGTTTGATCGAGCAGGATTTTGATATCCGCCGCAACGCCGCGCAATTGCGGGAATGGTTCGCGGTGGCGGCGCGCGATGCTGCCGCCGGTCGGCGCGAGGAGACCTGACATGTTGCGGGTCGCCTATGTCTGCGCCGATCCGGGCGTGCCGGTATTCGGCGCGAAAGGTTCTTCCATTCACGTGCAGGAAGTCGTCCGGGCGCTGCGCCGCGCCGGCGCCGAGGTCACGCTGTTCGCCACGCGGCTGGGCGACGAGCCCCCCGCCGACCTGCGTGGGATTTCCGTCCACCCGCTCCCCGCGTTGCCCCCCGGCGAGCCCGCCGTCCGCGAGCAGGCAGGGCTGGACGCCAACCGGGCGCTGCACGCGGCATTGACTGTGCGGGGACCCTTCGACCTAGTCTACGAACGCTACGGGCTGTGGAGTCATGCCGGCATGGATTACGCGCGCGAAGCGGGCGCGCCGGGCGTCCTCGAAGTCAACGCCCCGCTGATCGAGGAACAAGCCCGGCATCGCGCCCTCGTGCATCGGGACGCCGCCAAAAAGGTGGCCGCGCGCGCGTTCGCCGCCGCCCATGCCCTGGTAGCCGTTTCCCCCGGCGTGGCCGCCTATCTGGCGAACTATCCGCTCGCCGCGCCGCGTGTCCACGTCATTCCCAACGGCGTCGATCCGGATCGCTTCCCCGCCGCGCGCTTCGCGCGACGACCGGTGGTGCGCGAGGACGGTTCCTTCACCGTCGGCTTCCTGGGCACGCTCAAACCCTGGCACGGACTCGACGTGCTGGTGGAGGCCTTCGCCCGGCTGCACGCCCGTCATCCGGATTGCCGGCTCCTGATCGTCGGCGAGGGTCCGGAACGGGGGAGGATCGAGGCGGCCGTCGAGGAAAGAAAAATCGGCTCCGCCGTGCGTCTGACCGGGGCCGTGGCCCCGGATCAGGTACCGGAAGAACTGGCCGAGATGGACGTCGGCGTCGCGCCTTATCCCGAACTGCCGGATTTCTATTTCTCGCCGCTGAAGATCTACGAGTACATGGCGGCCGCCCTGCCGGTAGTCGCCAGTCGCATCGGCGACCTGGACCAGGTCGTCCAATCCGAGGTTACAGGGCTGCTATGCCCGCCCGGCGATCCCGCCGCGCTGGCGGCGACGCTGGAGCGGTTGCGCGGCGACGCCCCCTTGCGCCGGCGCTTGGGCGAGGCGGCGCGCGCCCGCGTACTGGCCGAGCACAGTTGGGATGCGGTGGTCGCGCGAATCCTGAATCTGGCGGGCCTCGGATCATCTTCCACCAGCGACCGGGTGGAGAGGCTGACATGACTCGCCGAAAACGCCCCGCCAATCTGCCCGAGGCGCTACCCGGCCTGGGACGTATCCTGCGCCGGTTTTGGCCCTACCTCCGCAAGCACGTCCCGCTCATCGCCGGCGCCATGCTCGCCCTGTTCGCCAGCATCGGCGCCCGGCTGCTGGAACCCTGGCCGCTGAAATTCGTGATCGACCGCGTGGTGGTGGCCGCGCCCGCCGGCGGCGCGTCCGGATGGGCCTGGGTGGATGGTCTGGAACCCATGACGCTGCTGACCTATGCGGCGATCGCGATGTTGCTGATCGTCGCCGCGCGCGGTGTGGGATCGTACCTCAGCACCATCAGTTTCGCGTTGGTCGGCAACAAGATGTTGACCGAGGTTCGCGAGGACCTCTATCGCCATCTGCAGGGGCTTTCACTGGCGTTTCACCACAAGACGAAGACCGGCGATCTGACCATTCGGATCATCGGCGATATCGGGATGCTGAAAGAGACCACAGTGACGGCGATTCTGCCGTTGCTGGCCAATGTGCTGATGCTGGCCGGCATGGTGGGCATCATGTTGTGGCTGAACTGGGGGCTGGCGCTGATCGCCTTGTTGCCCATGCCGTTGCTCTGGCTGACCAGCGTAAAAGTGGGCCGGCGGATTCAAGAGGTCAGCCGCAAACAACGCCAGCGCGAGGGCGCGATGGCATCGACCGCCGCGGAATCCATGACGGCGATTCGGGACATCCAGGCTCTGTCGTTGGAGAAAACCTTTGAGAAGGCCTTCACTAGCGAGAGCAAGAAAAGCCTGAAGGAGGGCGTCAAGGCCAAGCGACTCGCCGCTGGACTGGAGCGCACCGTCGATGTGCTGATCGGCCTGTCCTCCGCCCTGGTGTTGTGGTTCGGGGCCCGACTGGTGCTGACCGGGGTGCTGACGCCGGGCGATCTGCTCGTGTTTCTCGCTTACCTCAAGAACACCTTCCGCCCGATTCGGGAGTTCGCCAAGTACACGGGTCGGTTGGCCAAGGCCACCGCCGCCGGGGAGCGGGTCGTCGATCTGCTGGAACAAACCGCCGAGGTTCGGGATCTGCCGAACGCCCGGCCCGCGCCGCCGTTCGTGGGAGCCGTGCAATTTGATCGGGTCAGCTTCGCTTACGAGCCGGAGCAGCCGGTCTTGAACCAGATCGACCTGCACGTGGCGCCAGGCGAGCGGGTCGCGGTGGTCGGACCCTCCGGGATGGGGAAATCCACCCTGGCCAGCCTGTTGCTGCGCCTGCACGATCCGGGCGAAGGCCGCGTGCTCATCGACGGCGTCGATATCCGCGAGTATCGGCTCGATACCCTGCGCGCCCAGATCAGCATCGTGCTGCCCGACAGTCTGCTGTTCGCCGCCAGCGTGCGGGACAACATCGGCTATGGGGCGCCCAATGCCAGCGTCGAGGAGATCGAACGCGCCGCGCGCCTGGCCAACGCCCATACGTTCATCACCGCCCTGCCGAACGGTTACGACACCGTATTGGGCGAGCGCGGCGTGACCCTGTCCAGCGGCCAGCGGCAACGGATCGCCATCGCCCGGGCGGCGCTGCGCCGCAGCCCGATCCTGATCCTCGACGAGCCGACCACCGGCCTCGATCGCGGCAACGAACGGGCGGTGATCGAAGCCCTGGAAAACCTCTCTCAAGGACGCACCGTATTGATGATCACCCACGATCTGGAACTGGCGGCGCATGCCGACCGGATCGTGTACCTGGAAGCTGGTGAAATTCTCGAACAGGGCGCCCATGCCGAATTGCTCGATCGGGATGGCCGCTATGCGGAGCTGTTCCGGACTCGCGCCGAGCAATCCAGTCCCAGACCCGTTATGGAGGTTTCCAATGCTGTCGAATCCTGACCATCAAGTGCTTGCTCGGGATGGCAAGCTATCGGGACTGGCTCTGCTGCTGGACGAGAATCGCGCGCTGAGCGTTTTAAGCGGCGCATGGCCCCAACATCGGCTGGAGGCGCTCACCACCACGTATCTGAGTTACAAACCGAGCGTCCGATGTCTGGCCGGCTACCTCGGCCAAACCCCGGATGGCCCATTGCTATTGCACGCGAAGGCTTACGCTGCCGAGGAGTACGCTCGAGTCCGCGTCGCCGCCGCACAGGACCCATCCGAGGGAAGCGCATCCGCGCCCTACCTGCTCGACGACTCATGCATCGCAGCGTGGCTTTTCCCCACCGACCGGAAACTGGTCGGCTTGTCCGACTTGGCATCGCCGGAGACGCGCGCGCGATGGTTGCGCAAGCGGTTACCCGATGAACCCGCTTTGTGGGGGGCTCGCCTGGAGACCCTGCGCTACAAGCCCGAACGCCGGTACGTGGGCAAGCTGACGGCGACCGATCGAGCCGAAGCGGTGGTAAAAGTCTATGACCCGTGGGACTTCGAGAATGCGTGGCGGGCCGCCAAGGCCGTGCGGACCTGGACGGTTCGGGAGCCCCTGATCGTCTCCCAACCGCTCGGACGATCCAAGGGTCGGAGGTTCATCGTCAGCCAGTGGCTGGCCGGCGAACCGTTGAACGAATGGCTGCTCGACACCGATTGTTCGGCGCATCACCTCCACGAGGTCGGCGCGGCGCTCGCCGAATTCCACCGGCAAGCGCCTGGAGATCTCGTGCAGGTGACCCGTGAAGACGAGGGTATGGCGGTGCTGGTCGCCGCCAACGCCGCCGCTTGGTTATGTCCGGATCTGGCCCAGCGGCTGCGCCGACTGGCCACGCGGATCGCCGCGGAACTGTTGGCGGAGCCCGTCGAACAGTGTCCCATCCACGGCGATTTCTCCGCCGATCAGGTGTTGGTGGCCGCCCACGGCATCGGCATCATCGACTACGACCAAACGCGCCTGGGAGACCCGGCCGCGGATTTCGGAACCTTCATCGCCCAGTTGGAGCGCAACGAGGTCTGCGGGACGTTGCCGGCTGGACGGGCCGGGGAAATCGCCGAGGCCTTGATCGGCGGCTATTGCCACCAGGCTCGATGCGCCCAGCCTTCGAAAACGGATTTATATGTCGCCGCCGGATTGCTGCGACTCGCGCCGCATGGTTTCCGCAATCGCCTGGCGGACTGGCCGACCCATATCGAGAACGTACTGCAACGAGCGGAGGAATTTTTCCGCGCGTATTCCCAGCGCGCGCGGGTCGCCACCCCAATAGGGGCTGGCGGGAGATTCAGCGCATGACAACCCTGGTGAACGATCCGACCGGCGCGCTCGGCGATCCAGCCATGCCCATGTTGCGGCTGGCCCTGCATCCCGAATACATGGCGCGACGTCTTCAGAACTGCCTGCCCCTTGGCCGCCAGCCCGCCACGGGTGACGAGTCCATCCAACCGAGGGCGATCCACGTGCGCCGACACAAACCGGGACGGCGCTGCCTGATCGAATACGAGTTAGCGTATCCCGGACCCAGCGGTGGCGAGGCGCGGCTGACCTTACTCGGCAAGGTCCGCGCCAAAGGGCTGGACCACCGCAGCCACGCGGTTCAAAGCGCCTTGTGGCGTAACGGGTTTGGTCCTCCGAGCGAAGACCGGATCGGCGTGCCCGAACCGCTGGGCATCCTGCCGGATCTGGCGATGTGGCTGCAACGCAAGGTCGCGGGGACGTCGGCGATGGAGCGGCTGACCGGTCCGGCGGGTCCCGCGCTGGCGGCGCGGATCGCCGCCGCCGCCCACAAGTTGCAGCGTCGCGGCGTTCCGGCAAATCGTCGCCACACCTTGGCCGACGAACTGCTCGTTCTGCGCCGGCAGCTTGGCCCCGTGGCCGAGACGCATCCGGCGTGGGCGGTTCGAATTCAGCGCGTGCTGGCGGCCAGCGAGCGTCTGGGTGCCGCCATCGCGCCCGGGCCGTTTGTTCCGAGCCACCGGGATTTCTACCCCGATAACCTGCTGGTGGCTGGCGAATGGCTGTATCTGATCGATCTCGACCTCTACTGCGAGGCCGATCCCGGCCTGGACATGGGCAATTTCATCGGCCATGTGACGGAGTTCAGCCTGCGGACCCGCCAAAACCCCGAGGCGCTGGCGGATCTCGAACAGGCCCTGGAGGAAGCATTCGCGCGGCTCGCGGGCGCGGCGACCCGCGCCGCGGTTCGCGCCTACGCCACGCTGACGCTGGTCCGGCATATCGCCATCAGCACCCGCATCCCCGAGCGTCGCGCCTGGACGCCCGCGCTGCTCGATCTGTGCGAGCAGCGTCTCCGGATCGCGGCGCGGTGAGCCGTCATGGACCCTACCCTGACATGGTCCGTGTGGCGGGACTGGCGTGCTCCCCGGATTCGTACCCTCGCCGCCGATTGGGTCGCGCGGTGCGTCATGCTGATGGCTCTGGCGACGATGCCTGTGTATGCCGAGTCGGAGCGGGAAGCGGTTTGGGACCGATTTGAAGTCGAGGCCACGCTGGAGACTCGTTACGAGCGACTGAGCAACCGCGATCTCGATGCGGCCACGGCGGACGATCTGGCGGTTTTCAAGCCCGAGCTGTCCGTGGACATCGGCTATCGATTCAGCGATCGCGTCTCGGGCTTTCTGAGTCTGGACGCGGAAAGACGGTTTGTCGTGGATCAGGGGCGGGATCGAACGCCGGAGCAGGATCAATCCGCGCTCGACCTCAAGGAGCTTTACCTCGATATCCATGACCTCTGGGATCGCGTCAGATTGCGCGCCGGTCGGCAAGAGTTCGAGGATCGCCGGGAATGGGTGTACGACGCCGAACTGGATGGGCTTCGGGTCTTCTTCGAACGCCAAGGGCTTGCGCTGGAAGCCTCGGCGACGCGGGAAAACATCGTCACCGAGAATCTGTTGGAAAAGCGCGAGCCGGGACGGGTCAACCATTACTTTCTCCTCGCTCGATTCACGCCGGCGGCGCAGCATGACCTCGAGGCCTTTTACCTGGTCTTCGACGACCGTTCGGAAGACGCGGAAAACCCCGTGTTCCTGGGTTTGCAGGGCCAGGGCCGGGTAACGGATGCCCTGGATTACTGGTTCGCGCTCGCTCAAGTGCGGGGTCGGGAGGGGTCCACCCGACTCCGCGGCCAGGGTTTCGATCTGGGCGCGACCTATCGTTTCGACACCGGATGGACGCCGGCCATCACTCTGGGCTATGCGTTCGGCAGCGGTGATTCCGACCCGGACGACGGGGTCGACCGGAATTTTCGGCAGACTGGACTGCAAGACAACTCGTACCGTTTCAATGGGGTGGAGAATTTTCAGTTCTACGGTCAAACCCTGGACCCAGAGTTGAGCAATCTGTCAATTGCGACGGTGGGCTTCGGAATCCGACCCAGCCGGCGCAGCTCCATCGATCTGATTTATCACCGCTATCGCCAGGCCGAAGCCGTCGAGGGGCGGCTTCGTGGGGCGCGGGTCCGCGCGCGGGCCGACGGCGAGCATCGCGATCTCGGCCAGGCAGTCGATCTGATCCTCGGCTATCACGAGATTTCCCAACTCCGCCTGCGGACCAAGCTTGGGTACTTCATGCCGGGCAAGGCGTTCGGCGAAACGGCCAGCAACGCCTACTCCGTCGAGTTCGGCGTCGAATACCGGTTCTGATCCGCCATGCGCACCCTATCCCGACCCGACGGACCGATCGCTTTTCTCCTGGGTAAACCCATTCGCGGCGAATCCGTCTTTCCCGAGGTGTTCGACCGACTGCGGCGGCATGGGAGGGAGGTGCGCGTGCATCTCCCCCACGAAACGGGGGATTTCGTTCCCGCGTGGCTGGCCGATGCGGCGTTGCTCGTTCATCGCGGCCTGAACCCGGCGGCGCTGGCGGCCCTGATCGACCTGGAACAGGCGGGTCTGCGCTGCTGTAATCGGATCGCCGCGACCCTGGCCGTGAATGACCGCCACGGGGTGCAACAGCGACTCGACACCGCCGGCCTGCCGGTTCCGACCGGATCGCTCGCCACGACCTGGACCGAAACGCTGGCGCTCTCCCAGGGACGAGCCGTGGTGGTCAAGGCCGTCGATGGCCGCCTGGGTCGGGGCGCTGGAGTGATTGGCGTCGAGGCCGCCGCCTGGCCGCCCGAAGCGCCGTTCCCCGGTCCGTACCTCGTGCAGGATCGGGTGGCGCACGATGGCTGGGACCGCAAGGTGTACGTCGCTGGCCGCGCCTGCCGCGGGCTCTTGAAACCGTGGCCGCGACAGGGGGCTGCGGCCCAACGGCCGTTCGCGCCGGAGCCGATGCTCGGCGATCTGGCGCTGGCCGTGGGGCGGGTGCTGGGGCTGGAGATCTACGGGGTGGATTTCGTGGTCGGGGAAACCGGACCCCTGATTGTGGACGTGAACGGGTTTCCAGGGTTCAAGGGGGTACCAGATGCGGCCCGACTGATCGGTGACTACCTGCTCTACTAAAGAAGCGGTGACGCCCGCCACACCCGAAGCCGAGTCACGAGTAAAATGGCGCTGAGAGCTTGGTTATGAGTGAAAGCCGCCTTGTTGAGCTCGACCGCGAGGTAGGTCAGAAATCGCTCCTCCTGTAAATTTTTCAGCGATAGAGTGGATCTGCAACTCTCCGCGGTAAGCTCGGCCGGGTCCAACCCCACCGGTTGTGGTTGCTGGACGATAGTACCACTGGAAAATTTACAGCAGGATTTCTTTTGCCATGCTGAACATGGACATGGGATTCAACCGCTTTGATTTGCGCCAACAAGCGGAAACAATATTGGGAAGGGCAGGCGCTGTTACCGGTCTGCTCCAGGGGACGGCGGGATTGGCGGGTGACGGTGGAGGTCGTCGGTGAAACCTCCTACGTCGGAGAATTTAACCTCTTAACCCGTTTTTGACGCGCACTCTGTTTGTGATCTTTGCGATTGCATCGGTTGTGTCTCCACATTTCGGTTAATGACGAACGCCGATCCCTGTTCGCGAGCAGTCCGTTACCCTGAAAACGGGCGACACATGGTTTTATTCCCATCCCTTGCGATTTTTTCGACCATCGACCTTACCGCGCGAACAGCGCATGGTATTGCAACAAGGCGCCGAGGGCGTGTTGCACGTAGTCGATGCGCACCGCCTCATCCCCGGCGCGCGCTGTCTTGCCTTCCCTACCCGGCGTCACGCGCGGCCAGCCCCCGATCAACGGTCCGCTTTGAATCTGGGCGCACAGCAGGAATCCCACGCCACGATGGGCGGCGACCTCGACGCGCGCCCGCAAACCATCGTCTTCGTGCGGTAAAAAAGTCAACGCCGCCAGCAGGCCCTCCAGCCGAGTGGCGGTGGGGGTCGGTCGGCCGTCCGCGGTGAAAGCCCCGTTGAGTCGGGGATCGCCAGTCACCCGGTCCTGTTCCTGGAGCATGGCCAGCACGATCAGTCGGGCATGGTGCAACGCCAACGCCCGGCTCAAGGGCAAATCCACGGGACCGTCGAGCAGGGGCCACAGCCGGGCGGTCGCCAGCAGCGCCCAATGATCGGCGGGGATATCCATCTGGCCGGCGCGCTGGCGGGCCAGATACGCGATCGCCGCCGCCGCGCCGCGCAACCAAGCCGGATCGGGATCGCGCTCGTACAGCAACGCCAGCCCCAGGGCCGCCTCGCCGGGGTAGTACAGAGAGACCCAGTTGTCGCGGCGCCCGCCGCGCGAGGGGATGTACTTGGCGTAAAAGTCACCGTTCGATTTTTGCAAATACAGGATGAAGCGCCCCAGGCGGCGCAAATCCTCCAGCGGCGTGAAATCCGGCTCGACCTTCTCCAGTTCCAGCAAGGCGGCGAGTCCCAGGCCCGCCCCGCCCAGTTTGGCCTGCAAGGGTTTGTTCGGTCCTTCCAGCTCGGGCGGCGACCAGACCGCCAGCAGATCGGGACGATGCGGCGGCGGAGCCGGACAGCAGTCCCACAGAAACCCTCCAGCCCGTCGGAGGGCGGCGCGTTGCGCCGGGTCGGTGCGCCAGGACCGGTCGTAAATCGCCAGGACATACAGTGTGCCGGCGTGGCGCAAGACGTTGTAGCGATCGCCTTGTTTTGACTCGCCCCCGTCCGGCCAGCGGCGGTAAACAAACTGCCCGTCGGGGCCGACCGCCGCGTTGAGATAGGCCCCCGCTCGCTCGATGGCCGTCGCCAGCCGTTCCCGATCCCGATCCGGCGACGAAATGGCCAGCGCCGGCGCGAGCGTGAAAAGCAGTCCCGCAACAATCCACCCACAGCGGAATAAAGTCCATCCATCGCTCGTTATCCGACCAGCGCCGGCGCGGCGCCGCCGGAGCGAATCCATCCCCACGAGCGCGAGGCTCATTACCCTGTCGATCATGAATGTCTCCACCTCCGCCAACCATCGGTTGGAATCATCATTTCCGGTGATTGGCCCCCTGAGAAACTGTACAAAAACCCCCTCCCCCCCTTGCGGGGGAGGCCCCGTCATTCACAACGCCCCGGACTTTGCACCAACCCCCAGCCGAACACCGGATCCTTGCCGGGGGCACCCAAATCGCGGGCGTTGGTTTGCAGTTTGGCGGCCAGCCCGGCGTGGTCGAGATCGGGTTGGCGGTGGCGCAGCAGCGCCGCCACGGCGGTGACGTGGGGCGTCGCGAATGAGGTGCCGTCGCTGTATTGCCCGCCGCGCGGTCCCGGCGTCCAGATGCGCACCCCTGGCGCGGCCACGGTCAAATAGTCCCCCCGATTGGCCAGGCGATAAGGGCGCAACAAGTGATCCACGGCCGTCACGGAGACAGTTTCTGGATAGGCCGCCGGAAACGCCGGGCGCGCGCCGGGGCCGCCGTTACCGGCGGCGGCGATAATTGGAATCTTTTGCTGGTTCAATCGACCGACGGCGACCCGTAGCAAGCGATTGGCCGGGCCGGTCAGGCTGACGTTCACCACCGCCACCCGCTGTTCCAGCAACCAGTCCAACCCCTGGCTTAACAACAGCACATTGGTGCGTAACATTTCGGGACTGGTCCCGATGAAGGTATCGGCGGCGTACAGCTCGGCGTTGGGTAATAAACCAGGGAAACCGCTGGCCGGCGCGCCGACCAGCAGCGCCGCCACGGCGGTGCCGTGCGTGGGAGACGACGCGCGGCCGTCTTCGGCAAAGGACCGGGTCGTAACCCTTCGTCCGCTCAGAGCCGGGTTGCGCTTGTTCACGGCGGTATCCACCATGCCCAGCTTGATTCCACGCCCGCAACGCCCCGATGCTTCCCAGCCGATCAGCGAAGGGCCATAACACCGGTCCTCGGGGCAGGCGGGAGCTGCGACTCGATAAACGTGGTTGAGTACGAAATAGCCTTCGGGAATTCGGCGCGCCAGATTGCGTCGGGCTTGGGGGGCGCTGACGCCCGCGGGAACTCGCAGCCGGGTCACGAATAAATTCATCTGGCGCAAGGCCACCGTCGGGCCGACGGTGAAACCCAACGCCCTAACCTTTTCCAACACCGCCGAACTGGCGTTGACGACCAAGACTTCATTGGGTTCGTATCTACCCGTCTCCCGAATGGCGTCAACTCCGGAAGTTCTGGCGCCACCGTCGTCATCGTCATCGTCGTCTTCCGCGTAAGCGACGCCGTCTACCTCGAAATAGACGACGTATGCGTCGTCATCGTCATCGTCGTCTTCCGCGTAAGCGACGCCGGAGCGGTCGATATAGCCTTCGAATGGAGCGGGCAGCAACGTGCCGAGATAAAGCAACAAGATCAGGAGCCAAGCGAACGTAAGGCGAGCAGGTTTTGCCATGGTGATTTCCGAGATTCGAAGAGGGCAATGGGAATAAAATATTGAAGGTTTCGTTTACTTAGGATAGAGGCGCAAACAGTGTCAGAGAACATCAGAGCACAAATCATCGCACTGTTGCCCCGCCTGAGGCGCTTCGCGCTGGGCTTGACCGGCTCGCGCGACGACGCCGACGATCTGGTACAGGCCGCCTGCGAGCGGGCGTTGAGCCGGCTGCACCAATGGCAACCGGACACCCGACTGGATAGCTGGATGTTCCGAATCATTAAAACAATCTGGATCGATCAATGGCGAAATCAGCGGGCGCGCGGCGAACAGGTGGAGTTGGACGAAGCCGGGCCGCTGGTCGGGAGCAACGGGAGGCATACGAGCGAGGTGCGCAATACCTTGGAAGTGGTGTGCCGGGCGATGGAGCAACTCCCCGACGAACAACGCCTGGTGTTGACCCTGGTGTCGGTGGACGGACTGTCTTACGAGGAAGCGGCGGCGGTATTGGAAGTGCCCATCGGCACCGTGATGAGCCGTCTGGCGCGCGCCCGGCGTCGCCTGCACGAACTGCTGGAAACCAAACCCGCGATGCTGGCCAGTGGGGGGAAATGACATGACGAAACTCGATGAGGAAACCCTGATGGCTTACGTCGATGGCGAACTCGATCCACGGCGTGCAGCCGAGGTCGAAGCTTTATTAGTCGAGGACCCCGAGGCGCGCGCCACGGTACAGATGTTCCGGGACAGCGCGGCCGCCCTGCGCGGCGCTTTCGATCCCATCCTGCGCGAACCGGTGCCGGAACGGTTGCTGCGGGCGGTCAATGCCCCAGCGACCGGCAAGGTCGGCGATATTCGCCTGGCCCGGCGCGGTGCCTGGTCGCGCTTCTGGCCTCAAACCGCCTGGGCGCAAGCGGCGGCAGTGGCGTTGCTGGTCGGCGCCGGCGCGGGCTATTTGACCGCGCAATGGCGGCTCGATGCATTGGAGCCTGCGGCACGAGTGGCGGTAAGCGACGCGCTGCTTCATGAGGCCCTGGAAACCACTGCCAGCGGTGCCACGTTCGCTCGCCAAGAGCCCGACACCGGGGTCGGCCGGGAAATTCTACCGCTGCTCACGTTCCGGGATGAAGGCGGCCGGTTTTGCCGGGAGTTCGAGAGCAGCTTCGTGGTCGCTGATGCCCGGCAAATCAGCTACGGCGTCGCCTGCCGCGAACGGGGTGCCTGGCAACCGCAGGCATTGCTGGCCCAACCACTCGTCGCGCTCGCGCCCGGCGATCCGGCGACGGACCCCAGTCAGTATGTACCGGCCATGGGCGGCACGATCGCCGGCTTCGACGCTATCATCGAACAGATCATGGTCGACGAGCCACTGAATCCCGAAGAGGAGGCGGCGCTGATCGACCGGGGCTGGATCGACCAGCGTTGATTGGCCCTGAGGGAATATATGTAGTCTAACTGATTGA
>REEE01000085.1 GCA_007695245.1 Candidatus Competibacteraceae bacterium
TGCTTGATCTCGATGACGTAGACGCCGGGAGGGCCGATCGCGACCCCATCGATCTCATCGGAACGGGCGGTGGGATGGGATGAGTGGTTCAGATTGGAGAGCAGAATCCAGCAGTCGCCGGTGCTCTGGAGTTTGGAACGCAACCGCTCGATGGCGAGGCGTTCGCTTTCGTTGACGAATTCCCCACAGGGTAGAAAACGAATCATGGTGCTTCCCGGCAGTGATCACGCAGTTGCAACAAGCATAGATCAGGAAGCGCCGGTCGTAACCTTATCACTCCACCGCCAACCTCCGGCCATGGGGTCGGTCTGGCCGAAAGAGTAAACCTTCTCTTGCTGGCCTTCAACAAGCCAAATTGCCAATAAAACAGGATGTTCGCTGATCAACTGAGTGTCGTCATACCCGTGCAAGCGGGAACGACGGAAAGCGAAAGTCCTGTAACAGCAAATTTGCTACACTAAAAACACAAGCGCCTGATGGAGCAGTTCCCTTCAGTCGCACAGAAAGTAAGGAGCAATCGCCGATGTTCAAGACCTCCCATCGCGAAAACCGCATCGTGGCCGTTTCCGCCGAACGGCTGTTCGACGTGGTCGCCGACGTGGAGCGCTATCCGGAATTTGTGCCGTTGATGCAGCAGGCGACGGTCGTCCGGCTCAGCGCCCGCGCTTACGAAACCGAGCAAGTGCTGACCCTGGGTCTGCTGGTCTATCGCTGGCGCACGCACACGGAATTGGACCCTCCGCGTTCCATCCACGTCACGACGGCGGATCCGAACTTCCAACACTTGCTGATCCGCTGGTCTTTCGCGCCCGAGCCCGACGGACGATGCCGGGTCGGTTTTGAACTCGACTGCGCGGTGCGGTGGTTTTGGTTCAAACCGCTGGGCGATGCGGTGGTGGCGCGGATGGCCTTGACGACGGTCGACGCCTTCGTGACTCGGGCGCGTAGCCTGGAGGCGGCCGAGCGCGCCCTGACGACCCCGCCGGTCGCGAGCCTGCCGACCCCGCTTTGATCGAGTCGCCCGCAATCAGTCCTCCGCACGGCATGTCATCAAGCGATTTCCTACCGTCCAGCAATACCCCCAACCCTTGAGATGATGGAGATCAATCCAATGCAGACCTCGATCAATCAAATCGTTTTATGCACTGTTTTAAGCTTGTCCTTGTTGCTGTCGATGATCCCGGTGCCATCGGCCGCCGGCGGGATCGTGACTACCTCCGACGCCTTGACCCTGGAAAGCCAGGACCCCCGAACCACGCTGGAAGCATGGTTGCAGCGGGAAGATGTGGCCCAGGAACTGACGGCCCTCGGCGTGTCGCCCGAAATGGCTTGGGCGCGGGTCCAGGCGTTGAGTCCGGACGAAGTGGCGGCGATGGCCGAACGCATTGCGGAGATGCCCGCCGGCAGCGGCGTGATCGAAGTGCTGGGCGTGACCTTTCTCGTGCTGCTGATCCTGCACTTGACCGGGGTGCTGAAGGTCTTCCGCTGATCGCCAACGCGTGCTGCCGGCATACCCCCTCCGGCGTGACCGGCGGATGGCGTCGACGCGGACGGTTCTCCTGCTGGGCCTGCTGGCGCTCGGCGGGTGCGCCTTCGGCCCGCCGCTGGAGATCGAATCTTTGACGGGCGCCGGGACGGTGGAACTCCAGGCCGTACCCTTCCACCCCCAGGACGACTATTACTGCGGCCCGGCCAGCCTGCTCAGCGTGCTGGAGTACAGCGGCAGCGAGCCCGGCATGGATGCGCTGATCCAACGGGTGTATCTGCCGGATCGACGGGGCAGCCTGCAGGTGGAGTTGTTGGCCGCCGCGCGGCACTTCGGCCGTATCGCCTATGTGTTGCCGCCGGAGATCGCCGCCGTCGTGGCCGAACTGGAAGCCGGGCGACCGGTGTTGGTGTTACAGAACCTGGCTATCCCGGAACGCCCGAGCTGGCATTACGCGGTGTTGGTGGGTTTCGATGCGGATCGTAACCGGTTCATCCTGCGCTCCGGCGATCGGCCGCGCCTGGAAGAACCGGCCCGGCGCTGGATGCGGCAGTGGGACTGGGCCGGTCGTTGGGCCCTGGTGGTCCTCAAACCCGGCGAACTGCCCGCCCGCCCGGACCGCGACCGGTTGCTGCGCGCCGTCGCGGATTTCGAAATCCAGGCCGAGCCGGAAGCGGTCTATCGGGCTTGGCAAGCGGTTTTGGCATGGGACTCCCAGGAACCGCTGGCCTGGTTGGGCTCGGGCAACAGTCACTATGTCCGGGAGCAATGGACCGAAGCGATTCGGGCGTACCGGATGGCGCTGGAAAGCGACCCGGCCTACCTGCCCGCCCGCCTGAATCTGGCGCGCGCCCTGGTCCGCCAGGGCCGACCCTGCGAAGGACTGGAAATCCTCAGCGCCGTTACTCTCGAACCCGGCCATCGACTGCGGGAAACCCATGCCGATCTGCATCGGGAATTACGGGAGGCGTGCGGGGATCGTTGATGGGTAGCCGTCCGGGAATCGACCGGTGCCGGGTGGGAGAAGTCTGCGGACGCTGACGGCCGGCGGTGAAGCGACGTCGTCGTGACCGAGCCAGGAGGGCGGTAACTGGACAAATGGTTGGGGTTGGGAAATCATTTCCATGTGCCCGCCTGGATCGGACGGCTCGACCGGGGCGTCCCGTCACCTAACTTTAAGGATCACGATCATGCGTTTACGGTTATTTGCCCCATTGCTACTGGCGTCGGGCCTGGTCTGGGCCCAAGCGCCCTTGCAACCCCCCGATTTGGTGCCGATTCCCGATGGTCCGCCGGAGATGGATCGGGAACGGAGCGTCTCGGTGCCGGAGGTGACCATCCGCTTTCGCGACGATCGCGGCATGATCGAGGAATATCGCGCCGGAGGGGTGCTGTATATGATCCGGGTCAATCCCGCCAGGGGCGCGCCCTACTACCTGGTGGACACCGACGGCGACGGCAATCTGGAAACCCGCTTCAACGATTTGGCGGGGGGATTGTTGATCCCGGCCTGGATCTTGTTTCGCTGGTGAGCGGCGCGGCCGGCGTTCTCTATGCTGGATGACGGTCAGCCCTTCACGCAGACCACCTGCTTGAGGGTATGCACGACTTCGACCAGGTCCGCCTGATTGGCCATCACCTCATCGATGGGTTTGTAGGCGCCCGGAATCTCGTCGAGCACACCGGCGTCCTTGCGGCATTCCACCCCGACGGTCTGAGCGATCAGATCCTGGGGGTCGAACTTCTTCTTGGCCTGACTCCGGCTCATGCGTCGGCCCGCGCCGTGCGCGCAGGAGCAGAACGAATCCGGCTCGCCCTTGCCGCGCACGATGTAGGACTTGGCGCCCATGCTGCCGGGGATGATGCCCAGCTCGCCGACGCCGGCGCGGATGGCGCCCTTGCGGGTGATGAACAGGTCCTCGCCGAAGTGATGTTCGATGGCCACGTAATTATGGTGACAATTGATCGCTTCCTTGGTCAGCGCGAACGGTGGCAAGGGGCGGGCCAAGGCGTTCAGGATCAGCCGCATCATCTCACGGCGGTTGGTCATGGCGTAATCCTGCGCCCATTGCACCGCCGTCACATAGTCGTCGAAGTGTTCCGCGCCTTCCTGGAGGTAGGCCAGATCGCGATCCGGCAGGTTGGCCAGGTGCTTGCCCATGTCCTTGCGCGCCAGTTCGATGAAGTAGCGGCCGATGATGTTACCGATGCCCCGACTGCCGGAGTGCAGCATCACCCACACGTCGTCATTTTCGTCCAGGCACAGTTCGATGAAATGGTTGCCGCCGCCCAGGGTGCCCAACTGCCGCCCCCAGGTGCGCTCGACGTTTTTCTGCATCTTGAGGATGCCGGGGTGTTTTCTGACGATCAGGTCCAATCCGCCGGACAGGGCGCGGAGGGTTGAAGCCGGCGCGCCGCGCCCCTCGGGGTGCATGTCGAACCCGACCGGCACCGCCGCCTCAATGACGTGACGCACCGGTCGTAGGTTGTCCGGCAACTGACTGGCCTTGAGACTGAGCCGGACGGCGTTCATCCCGCAGTTGTGGACGAAGACTCCGGCTGACAGGGCAAAGTTTTCATAGTCTGGAACGGTCAGGCAGTACACATCGGCGCACTGATCCAGAAACTCCACGCGCTTGACTTTGTGGTTATAGCCATGAGTCCAGCGTTTGTGGGTGTTAAGGCGGAGATGACCCTGGAATGTTTCACCACAATCCGGACAAGGACGCTCGACGTTCAACAGACGCTGGGAAATTTCCTGGCTCTTGGCGCGTCCTTTTTCACTCTGGTTATAGGCGAGTAAAAATCCGCGGCCACGTTGGCCGTTGCCGGCTACCGAGGCTTTGAAATGTTCGGGGCGTTCCGCCATGTAACGGGTGATATTGGGAGTTCCGCGTCTGGCAAGGTAAGCATGGCCTTCAGGAGTTTTGGCCTTGGCCGTCAGCGCGGCTTTGCGAGTGGCCTCAAAGGCGGGTGACTGCCAATGCTGATTATGTTCGACGAGTAGGCGATGATAGGTTGAATGCTCCCTATCTCCCATGAACTGCAAATTGTCAGGCTGATTGTTCGCTTGGTTGAAGTCTACATGGTGGATGACTGTACGTTGCTCTCCAAAGCTGGGGATTTTTCCGAGCGCCCCGCCACGCGCCAACGCCCAATGGAAACGCTGCTCGCTACCCGTCGCGGGATGGCGGACCGTGGTGTAACCATCCTTATCAACACGGCTGTAGAAAGGCATTAGCGAGGTTTTAGGTTGTAGCTCCCGCGCCTCGCGCCAGGAACCATCGCGCAGCATGAATCGATGGTCGGGAGTGCAAAGGATTTCCGCGTCATTGTCCAGCACGACCCGCATGATCGGCGCGTTGCGGCGGGTCAGACGGGCGACGGCCTTGGCACCGGTGATCATCTGTTGGGAATCGATGGCGTAGACCC
Organism: Candidatus Competibacteraceae bacterium; assembly: GCA_007695245.1. Classification (GTDB taxonomy): domain Bacteria; phylum Pseudomonadota; class Gammaproteobacteria; order Competibacterales; family Competibacteraceae; genus REEE01. The sequence continues at coordinate 4,919 of REEE01000085.1, forward strand.
AGCATTCTCCGCCTTGCTCGGCAAGTTCGCGCAACGTGCGTTCCGTGCCATTGAGGAGTGGGATTTTGGTGTCTCCAAGGAAACACCCAATATCCACGCCCACCGCCGCCGGGATGATCGCGCCCTTGGTGGGGATCACCGCGCCCACGGTCGCGCCGATACCGACATGGACGTCGGGCATCGCCGCGACGTGGCTATGAATAAATGGCAAGCGCGCGACATTCAGTAATTGGGTGATAGCCTTCGGGTCCACGTCGTCGGTGTAGATTTTGACCGGGACCCGGCCCTGATCGATGATTTGTTGGATCGGCATAAGGTGATTTCCTGATAACGAATGGACCGGCCCGGTCGTGCTGTGGTCATGGCGTGAGCGGCGGGGCGTGAACGACGAGGCTTGAGTCCCTGCAAGGCGATCAGCAGGGGAGGGATATCGTCTCGTCAGACATGGATCGCGTCTCGTTCGATAGAGGGACGCAGCTCCGGTCGCAGCGCTTTTTCCGTCACCAAATCGACAGGACGACCGAGCA
>REEE01000084.1 GCA_007695245.1 Candidatus Competibacteraceae bacterium
AAGTTTACTCTTTGAGCCGATGGCGTTCCATCGCTTCATGCCATTCACCATCCTCGGCGTGCAGGTAAAGCCCGGTGGTGTCGATCCGGGCATGACGGGCGTTGCGTTGCAGGAACTGAATGCCGATGCCGGCATCGGCCTGATGGGTGATGCTGGTGTGGCGGAACCAGTGGGTGGAGGCGTGGCGCAATTTCTCAGCCTGATGGGGATCGACCGCTTCCAGTTGCGCCGCCGCCCGGACCACCAGTTCCTTGACGATGCGATAGATCATGTTGTCGCCGATGCCGGTCGTACCCTTGAGGTTCATCATCAGGGGCGTGGCGTCGTCGGGAGCGGGCAGAGGGGACAAGCCGTAAAAACGCCGATATTCGCTCAGCGCTTGCAGCATATCCTGATTGACCGGCACCCGGGCTTCCTTGCGGCCCTTGCCGATCACCCGCCACCACCACCGCCCGCGCACCTGAACGAAGCTGCTCATGGTATGTCCGGCGACCTCGCTGACCCGGGGGCCGAGCAGGTAGAGCAGGGCGACCAGGAAGCGGGCGCGGGCGTGGTGTTGCCGGCCGCGCTCGCTGTCGCGAGGCAATGCATCCACCGCCGCCAGCAAGGCTTGCCATTGATCGTGCTCCAGGAAACGCTCTATCGGACGCGGGCCTTGGTGGTGACGACCGCGGCGACGGGCGAGGGCGAGCGGGTTGCCGGCCAGATATCCAGCCTCGACCAAATAGCTGAACAAGGCGTTGATGATCAGCATGGCCAGCTTGCGGCTGGCCGGCTGGAGCGGACCCACGAACGGCCGCCACCGGGCGCTGAGGCGGGGGGCCTTGGGGCCGCACCAGCGCTCGCGGGGCTGCGGGTCGGTGAGGAAGGCTTCGTACAGGAGGCAATCCTCGCGGGTCAGACCGGACAGTGGTTTGCCGCGTTCCAGTAAGGCCCACAGCAGCAGCCGTTCGGATTCCTTGCGATAGCCGCGCAGGGTCTGGGGGGAGTCGTGGAATTCGGCCAGCCAGGCCTGGATGGCTTCGAGGTCATTGCCGGCGGCCAACTGGCAGACCACATCGGGGCCGGCGCGATTGCCTCCGCGACGCCCGTCGAGATCCTCCGGCAAGCGCAGGCGTTCGAGGGGCAACGGTGGGGCGGTGGCAACTGGGGAGGAGGAGACGGGAGATGTCTGCATAAGTGATGGGGTTAATTCAGTCTGTCGAAATCTAAGGTAAACAACAAGCGACTTTACCGGGCATCCAGCTACCAAATGACCCAATTTTTAGTGCTCATAGCGCTACTCGAACACCTGCGTTCTCGCTTGACGACATTAATTCCAGAGGGGCGGAGCTGGCAAATTTTTGTGTCCAACAGTGAAGGCCACCACAATTGGCGGCCACAACGCGGAAATCACAATGCCTTGGGAAGCAGCCAGCCCCAAGGCAAAGCCCAGAGATTTTCACCCAGCGGACGGGCCGCTCCGCCATGCAGGACCGCGCCCCGCCGCAACCGCTGATCGGCTCCCAAGCCTTGCTGGAACGCCTTGATGCCGGCGGCGTCCGCCGGCGTGACCTGGGATGCCGCCTTGATTTCCAGGGCGACCAGAACGCCGTTTTTCTCCAGGATAAAATCGACCTCCCGGCCGGAGCGGTCCCGCCAAAAATAAAGCCGGCGGCTGGTCGAATCCAGCGCGCGCCAGGCTTGCAGCGACTGGAAAACCGCCTGTTCCAGCCAGAATCCCTGATCCATGCGGCCGGAGAGATCCCGGCGGCTCCGGATGCCCGCCAACCAGGCCGCCAGCCCACAATCGCTCCAGTACAGCTTGCGACTTTTTACCAGGCCGGTGGCCGGATTGGTGGCGTAGGGGGGGAGGCGGGCGATCAGACAGCCGGTTTCGAGCAGGTTCAGATGGCGATGGACGGTCGGCTGCGGCAACGCGGCGTCGCGCGCCAGTTCGGATTGGTTGAGCAGGCGACCGACCCGGTGGGCGGCCAGCGCCATGAGTCGCTGGAAATCCGGCAGGCTGGAGACGGCGCTGAGTTGTCTCAGATCGCGTTCCAGATAGGTTTGCACGTAGCCGGCGAACCAAAAGTTGCGGCCTTCCTCCGAGGCGGCGGTCACCGCCGGGGCAAAGCCGCCGCGCAGCAGCCAATCCGGCCAGTCGCCGGATTCTTCGGGCCAGTCCGACGGTTTGAAATCCGGTTCGAACAGTCGATCCAGCGGCGCCAGCCCCTCGGGACGTTCCAGCCATTCGGTCGGACAGAACGGCGGCAACTCCAGATAGACGGCGCGTCCCGCCAGCGATTCCGCGACCTGGCTCATCAGGAGCAGATTGGCCGAGCCGGTCAGCAGAAAATCGCCGGGTCGGCGCTGGCGGTCGACCTGGCGCTTGAGGGACAGCAGCAGTTCCGGTGCCCGTTGCACTTCGTCCAGAGCGAGCGGACGCTCCAGCAGCAGGGAATCGGGATCGGCCTGCGCCTGCCCCAGAACGCCCAAGTCGTCCAGGCTGAGGTAGCCGCGCGGGTCGGGCAGGGAACGGACCAGCGTGGTTTTACCGGTTTGCCGCGCGCCAGTCAGGACGACGACCGGTAGCGCCCGCAAAGCGGCTTGTAACTGTTCGGTTAGCCAACGTATTTTAAAATCATTCATGCCGTGATTAAAATTGATTCTCGACATGAAATCAATACCTGTACGACAAGGCGCAGGCATTGTCGCGGATCGGCAGTTGCCGGGCAGGATGACAATCCATCGTATGCGTTATGATTGCGCTGGCGTGGGAGTGGCCCCACAGCGACACAACCCAAACCGTATCTTCAAACAGATACCAGAAAGATGATCGGTGGCCACTGATCACCGATCACCGACGTGAAAGGGAGAATGCAATGGCGGCGATCGACGCGCAGGTGAGTACGGGGCTGGTGGGACTGGACCGAGTCTTCCGAGGCATTATGGCGGGCGACAACATCGTCTGGCAGGTGGACAGCATCGAAGACTACCGACCGTTGGTCGAGCCGTTCTGCCAGTACGCGCAAGCCAAGGGCCGCAAGCTGGTGTATTTTCACTTCGCCCGCCATGTGGCTTTGGTGGCGGAGGGTCCGGGCGTCGAGGTCCATGTGTTGGACCCCGGTGAGGGTTTCGAACCGTTTCTGAGCGCCATCCATAAGACCATCGAGCAGACCGGCCGTGGGGCCTACTATGTGTTCGACGGTCTCTCCGATCTGGCGGCCGATTGGTACAGCGATCAGATGCTGGGCAACTTCTTCATGCTGACCTGCCCGTATCTGTACGACCTGGAAACCGTCGCCTATTTCGCCCTGGTGCGCGGGCATCACTCCTTCCACGCCACCGCGCCGATTCTCGAAACGACGCAGTTGTTCAGCGATATCTACCGCCACCAGGGCGAACTGTACGTCCGACCGCTCAAGGTCCAGCAACGCTATTCGCCGACCATGTACCTGCTGCACGTCTGGCGCGGCGAGGAGTTCGCGCCGGTCACCGATAGCGTCACCATCGCGGAAATTCTGACGCTGTTTCCGTGGTCGGGACTCAAGATCAACGATCCTCGGCTGGATATCTGGAATCGGACTTTTTTGGAAGCGGAGCAGGTGGTCGCCGCGGAGCGCGACCACGTCCAGGTGAACGAGTTGGTGCGCGATCTGTTGCAGCGCACCCTGCGGATGACCGTATCGCGAGACGAGCGGGTCATCCGGCTGGCCGAGCGGTATTTGACGCTGAGCGATATCCTGGCGATCCAACAGCGGATGATCGGCACCGGGCTGATCGGCGGCAAAACGGTGGGGGTGTTGCTGGCGCGGGCTATTTTGAAGCAGACCGACCCGCGCTGGCGCGACCTGCTGGAAATCCATGATTCGTTCTTTGTCGGCTCGGATGTGTTTTATACCTTTCTAGTCCGCAACGGGTGCTGGTGGGTGCGGGAGAAACAGAAAAATCCCACGACCTTCCTGGATGGCGCGGAGACGGCGCGGCGGCGCATTCTCCGTGGGGATTTTCCGGATTACGTCCTGCGGCAGTTCTCCGACATGCTGGACTATTTCGGCCAGTCGCCGATCATCGTGCGGTCCAGCAGTCTGCTGGAAGATAATTTCGGCAATGCGTTCGCCGGTAAGTACGACAGCGTGTTTTGCGTCAACCAGGGACCGCGCGAGAAACGGATGGAGGATCTGCTGTCGGCGATCAGAACCATCTACGCCAGCACCATGAGCGAGCGGGCGCTGCACTATCGGGCGCGGCGCGGCATTCTGGATCGCGACGAGCAGATGGGCTTGCTGGTGCAGCGGGTCTCCGGGGCGCAGCAGGGCCGGCTGTTCTACCCACACGTCGCCGGGGTCGGTCTGTCGTTCAATCCCTACGTCTGGAGCGAGCAGATCGATCCGGCGGCGGGCATGGTGCGCTTGGTGCTGGGACTGGGTACGCGGGCGGTGGATCGTTCCGACGACGATTATACCCGCGTGGTGTCGCTCAGCGATCCCGAACGACGGCCGGAGGGCCATTTCGATAGCGTGCGGCAGTACGCGCAAAAGCGGATCGACGTCCTGGACCTCGAGGATAGCCAACTGACGACCCGTCAGTTCGCCGAGGTGGTCGAAAGCAGTCCGCGGTTACCGCTAGCCATGGTGGCTTCGCTGGACGAACAACTCGAACAGCGGGCGCGCGAGCGAGGGATGGGGGAAGTGTTTCCCTGGGTGCTGACTTTCGAGCAATTGTTGCGGGACACGCCGTTCGTGGCCGACCTGCGCGAGATGCTCAAGGTTCTGCAGCAAGCCTACGACTATCCGGTGGACGTCGAGTTCACAGCGAATTTTGTGGACGAAAAGAATTATAAAATCAATTTATTGCAGTGTCGGCCGTTTCAGGTGCGGGAGGCGGGCACCATTCCGAATCCGCCGGCGCACATCGCGCCAGAGCGGTTGATACTGGAGGCGCACGGTGCGGTGATCGGGCATAGCCGGATTGGGACCATCGATCGAGTGGTGTATGTGGTTCCGGAAGTGTATGGCCAGTTGCCGATGAACGACCGGCATTCCATCGCCCGCCTGATCGGGCAAATCACGCGGGCACGGGGAACCGATGCCGCTGATAACCTATTGCTGATCGGACCGGGGCGATGGGGTACGAACTCGCCGGATCTGGGAGTGCCGGTACGGTTCGCGGAAATCAATCGGGCGACCGTGTTGTGCGAGACGGTGACCATGCGGGATGGGTTGGCTCCGGATGTGTCATTGGGCACGCACTTCTTCAGCGACCTGGTCGAGACCGACATTTTGTATCTGGCGCTGTTCCCGCAGCGACAGGATAGCCGGTTGAATGCGGCGTTTTTCGACGAGCAGCCCAACCGCCTGGCGGCGTTGTTGCCGAACGCGGCGGCCTGGGCGCATTGCATCCGGGTGATCGATCTGCCGAACGACCAGTGCCGGGAGGTGCTGCG
>REEE01000292.1 GCA_007695245.1 Candidatus Competibacteraceae bacterium
TTCAATCTCGGTATACAGATTGAGCTGTGCCTTGATTTCTTGAAGCTGTTGGATCAGGGAATCGAGGTCCGCAGCGGCGGTCAGCTTGAGCGGCACGTTGATGGACCGGGATAGCTTCACCGGCCCCTTGTCGCCTGCCTTGGCGCGCTCTTCTTCCATTCGCTGACGTACACGCTCCTGGCCCTGGCGCTGAATGGAGCGTTTGAGTTCTTCCAGGGTGCTGTTGATGTCGTAATCGCGGGCCAGGAGCTTCTTGAGTCCGGCCAAGTCTTGGGTCGCTTCCAGCGCCAAGCCGTCCAACCGGCTGACGGCGTTGCCGCGCTCCTCCTGGGTGAGCTCTTCCCATTCAGGGATGCGCTGCAAGTCCTCAACCCCCTCCTTCAAGCGCAATTTTTGTTGCTCGGACAGGGTGATGACGGCGTCGCGCACCCGGCCTTTCAGGTGAGTGAGCTGCGAGTTGAAGTCGGCGGTGTGCTGGTAGAAATCCTCTTTGCCCAAGCGTTCCGACAGGGTTCCCAGGTCTTCAGCGAGTTCGCGGCGCAGCTCGCCCGGCACGCCGGTGTCGGGTAAGGACTCAACATCGCGGCGATGCGCTTGAAGATCCCGCAAAGTCGCGTCGAGCCCGCTGTCGAGCACGCGCTTCACTTCCAGCGCCCACTTGAGGTTGTCGACAATGGCGGAGGTTTCGGCGCCCAGCCGCTGGGGGGCATCCGAGGCATCGGTGAACAGGAGGTCGGCCAGGTCCTGGTTCAAGGTGCGGATGCGGTCGCTGCCCGCCAGCCCGAGGCCGCTGAGCTTCTCGGCCAAGGAGCCGTAGTCGTGCTGGAAGCGCGGGAAGTGCTTGGCCGCCGCCTTGCTGATCTCCTGCTCCAGCGGAATGACCAAGTCACCGACCAGATCGGTGAGCCGCTCCGCCGCCCGACCGAGGGTTTCGATGGACGGGCGCTCGTCGCGCAGCGCGACCCCGATCTGTTTGAAGGAGTTGTTGGTCTTCAGCGCGTCGATCGCCTGCTGGCCCGCGGCGGTGACTTCCCGCCCGGAGACCTTGAGCTTGATCTCGCCGGCCATGAGCATGGCGGCGACGATGTAGCGCGTCGTATCGGGCGACCAGCCGAACGGGTCGCTGCTGAAGTATTCCAGAAGCCGCTTGCCATCCATGGCGCCGTGTTTGTCGATGGTGTCGCGGAGGCTGATCATCGCCTTGTGATCGGTCTTGAACGACGCGCGACCGGCGACCGTCTGCACCAAGCCCAGCGGGTCCAGACTGCTGCCGATGGCGGCGGGGTTGGCGACTTTCAGGAATTTCTCAGCGGTGTCGGTGCCGGCGCGTACCGGTGCTTCGACATAGCGGTCGAACACCTGGTCGGCCACATCGGAGAGCAGTTTCTTGGCCGCGTCCAACAGGTCGGCATCCAGCGCCGATACCGCCGTCGCCTGGCCCCGGAACACAAACGAACCGGCCTGCAAGGTTTGCTTGATCTTGCTCTGGAGCTGGGTCGCGAGTTTGGCGGCGCGGTCGAGCTGGCCGGTGCAGTAATCCTTGACCTCCTGGTCGGGCTCGTTGCGGTGCAGTTCGGCGATGCGCTGGCAGCGGTAGATCTCGTTGGCCAGATCGTCCAGCTCGGGGTTGGAGCGGGCCAATAGCCCGATGACGTTGCGACCCGCGCGGCTGCGGGAGTCATCCACCAGGCGGTTCTTGGCGGCCTCGTAGTCGCTGGCCGGCACCCATTCCACGACGGTTTGGATGGTGTTCTGGTCACCGGCCAGGCTGGTGATGGCGCTGCCGGCCTGGACTTTCAAGCCCGTTGCGACGGCCATCGTGCCGTGCAGGCTGACGCGGGGCAGCGGGTCGAAGGATTCGCGCAGCGCATCGTTGAAGATGCGTTTCACATCCGCGGTCCGCAGCGCAATGGCCCCGCGCTCTTGCTCGATATCCCGCAGTTTCTCGCTGAGGAAGACGAGGTTGCCGTCCTTCTCGCCGAGCGGCACATGCACGTCACCCAACATTTCTTCCACGGCCTTGCGCACCGTGTCGAGCTGTGAGGATGCCGTGACGGAGGGGTGCATCAGGCTGGCGACGTTCCGCACCGATACCGGCAGGTTGCCGAGGATCTGCAACACGGCGACGGACTTGGCGATGTCCTGATGGAGCCGCGAGTCCGGGAAGCGAATCTGGACCTTGCCCACCGCCTGATGAACGGACGTGAAGGCGCGGCGAATGTCCTTTTCCAGCTCATCGTACAGCGTGATGGTGGTGGCCAGCCAGCCCACGGGCTGATCGGCCATCGCCTTAGAGCCGCCCTCCCCCTTCAGGACGTCCTGGATCACCTTGATCGCGGAACGCAGGCCGATGCCGCCGGTGGATTTGGCCAGCGCGCCCAGCAGGTGCAGGAGAATGTCGAAGTGCGCCGGCAGGAACGGATAGAGCTGGGTGAAGCTTTCCTTGTTGAACTCCGCGTCGTAATACTTGGCGTCTTGCAGCTTGGTGTTGTGCCGCAGCGCCTGGCCGTGGGCCTCGAACAGCTTGCCCAATTCGGTCTCGCCAGCCGGCGATTTACCGAGCAGACGGCGGTAGCAGATCTCCTTGATGTCGCTCGATTCGAGGTCGATCTGGATCGGGAAGCGATCCTTGAGCTTGTAGAGCTTGTCCGTGTTCAGCGCGGCGCGCGGGTCATCTTCGGTCAGGGTCTGCTGCGCGGTGGCGATGATCCAGGCCTTGCCGTCGCCCAGCCGTTTGAGGTTTTTGGCCAGGCCATCGAGGTTGAGGATCAGGTTGTCGCGCGAGGCAATATATTGACCGACTTCGTCGACGATGAAGAGGATGTTCGGCTTGCCGCTTTTCTCGCGGACGAGGTCGATCATCTCCCGCACGCGCTGGTCTTCAAACTGGAAGAAGCCCTCGGTGCTGGATGAGAAGGACTTGGCCTCCGGGAAGAGCGCCGGGTACATCTCGTGGGCGATCTTCGGGATCAGCCCGTCGATGGCCAGTGGGTTGTTTTGCACGCGAGTCCAGGTCGCGCCCGGCAGCGCCCGGGCGATGCGTTCGTGCAGCTCGGAAGTACGGCCGTCCTTCTCGATCATGCGCTCGAAGGCGGCAACCTTGAGGTTTCGCGAGTAACCGGCCCACTGGAGCACCTTGAAATAGAGGACGGTGGAGACGTCTTCCATCGTGGCCCCAGCGAGCATTTCGCTGGCGAGGTCCAGCATGACCACGGCGGCCGGAAACCGTTGCGCCACGGTGTTCAGCAGGGCCTTGGTCTGCGGCTTGTGCAGGCGGTCTTGCAGGTGCTTGATGAACGGCGTGCCGCCGATGGTGCAGCGCTCGTCGAAGGCCAGCCCGAAGTATTTCGTGAACGAACTCTTGCCGGAACCGTAGAAGCCGGAGGTCCAAACGCCGATCTCGTTCTCTCCGCCCGACTCCATCGCCAGTTGCATCCGGTCGAGGAGCTTGCGGAACTGCTCCTCGATGTTCTCCGTAACCACGTACTCGGAAATCTCCGCCGCGAGGCGGGTTTCTTGCGCGGCGCCGTAGCTGATGACCTTCTCGATGGTGCGGTAGATATCCTTGCTCGGGTCGAACAGTGCGCGGATGGTCATCGATTTGTCCCTGGTTCTTGAATCTGTTCAGCCGCCGACGTGGACGGAACGGTAGTTGCCGTCTTCCGGGTAGAAGCCGAGAAACTTCAGGCGCGTCGTGCCGGTGCGCACGCCGGGGTACAGAAAAATCGTCGGCGCCTGAAATTTGCCCTGGAGCTGGCTTTCGATGGCGCCGATGCGCAGAAACGGATGCAGCGCTTCCAGGTCGGTCACCAGAAGCAGCGCGTTCTGTCGGCCTTCGAGCGGTTGCAGGGCATCCTCCAGCCGCTTCAGCAGGCCGTTATCCGCGGTCAGGATGTCCGCCAAGGCCTTATTGGTCCGCGCCCAGTCCAGCGGAGCGGACCGATCTTCCATCACGCACAGCGACCACAGCGGGTCGTCTTTGAGCAAGGCCCAGATCTGCTCGGCGATGGAGAAGGTATGCACGTCCCACCCCTCCTGGTGGAGCTTGGCCACCCAGGCGGGCGTCTGCCGCTTCACCTCAAGGATCAGTTCCGGAGGAAAGACGAGGTAGTAAATCGGCTCGAAGCTCGCGTGACCGAGCGCGCGCCCATGCCGGATGCGCTCGCGCAGTTCGTCGAAATCAGCTTTGAGTGAGGACATCGCAGAGCGCCTCCAGGTCTGGGTGCTTCCAACTGATCCGGATCACCTCGCCCGCCGCCTGGACGATGAGCAATCCTTTCCGCGAAAGCCGCTTGATTTCTTCCAGTACATCTTCGCGCGTCAGACCGAAAAGTTGCCAGTCTTCGTGGTTCAGCAGGGCGTTGTCGCCGACGCCGGAAAAGTGCAACTCGTAGGCGAGGTAAGCGGCCACAATGGGTGAGATGCGGAACGGCAGGATCCGGCGTGTGGAACGCGACCCACGTTCGAGCATTCCGTAGTCGGCGCAACAGCCGGTCAGATAGGCCGAGACCCGCCGCACGGTGGTTTCCGACCAGCGTTTGCCGGTCTTGCCGTCATCGATAGCGCGCTCGACGAAGGCACGGGCGTCTTCGTTCGTGATTTCGGTGTATCCACCGGCGTACCGAGCCCAGTAAACGCGGCGCACGAAGTTGCCCAGAATCGGATTCGCTCGACTCGTCAACACGAGCATGAGCTGCGTCAGATCAGCCGTCGAAATCGTTGCGGACAGCCGCTTGAGATGTGCCGCCGGTGCGCCGCCTGCCACGAGATAGCGTGGAGCGAAACATTCAACGACGATATTACGAAGTCGGCGCGCCGTCACGGTCGGGAATCGACCCGACTCCAGCGCGACCTGATGCAACGAGTTCGCCGACATGCCAGGCGACCACAGGTCGAGCAGCGTCTTGGTCTCGTCGACAAGTCCGAGGCCGGCCTGCAACTGAGTCGTGTAGGGCTTGTGGTCGATCGTGGTTACCCCACCAGATACGGATAGGTTTTGGCGTTCCGAGCGAACGCCGACAGGTAGGCCGCCGCGATGGTCTTCAGGGTATCGGTGGAATCGAGATCCTTGAGGCTGCCGACCGCCGTTGGCCCCACGCTGGACGCGCCGCTCGTCGCGGCCAGGCGCTTCAACGCTTCCAACGCAGCCTCTTTGCTTTGTGGGGCCTGGCTGGCGAGTTCTTCCCCCACGCTGCTTTGCACGGTCGCGTGCAGGTCTTGTTCGACTTCCTCGGGCAACCGGAACAGGTGGTAGCGGCCGACGCTCAGATGCTCGTCGTGGAGTCGGCGAGCTGCCTCCACGACCCCATGGTACTGCGCGAGGCGGGAGGTCTTGGCGAACACGGGCTCCAGGAATAAGCGGCTCGAAGGCTCATAAAACGCCGTGGGCCACCACGCGAACTGGGCGCGCTCGCCGAGGAAGCCGAC
>REEE01000165.1 GCA_007695245.1 Candidatus Competibacteraceae bacterium
CTCCGGCGAGCAGCGACCTCGCTGGTGACGTCGGGGGGACACCTTTAAAGGGCTGATAGGAACCCCCTAACACCTCAGCGGTCGTGTTATGCAGCAGTACGGCGCCCTAAGCGTTCGTGGGTGACGTCTACTTCATCATATCCTGGTTTGCGACCGACGTCATAGCCGTCACGGTAGCGTCCGCCGCCCGGCCTGACTTTCGGTCTGATTTCTCCCACACAGCGCCCGACTGCCCGATCTAGCTCCACTCCCGAACGAGCGCCCAGCTCTCAAGCAGGATCCAGGTTGCGGTGATGGCTTGGAACCGCAGTCGATTGAAGAAATCTGCCCCTCGACGGAGACCTCGACCTGTCACCTTTCGTGCTGGGCGAGATCGAGGACCGCGATTTTCGCCTGCGGCCCCGCAAAGGAACCCATGCCGATGTCGGGCAATAATCCCTTGTCGTCGCGAGTGTCGCTGAGCGCCGCCACGGCAGCACTGCGGGGTGACGCTGATTAACCAGGCTTGCAGACAGTATAGCGACGCTATACAGTTCGGCCTTGTGATCAAGCAATTCAGACACAAAGGTCTCCGGCGCTTCTTCGAATCCGGTTCGATGGCGGGGATAAACGCCGCTCATGCACCGAGGCTCCGGCGTCAGCTCGCGCGACTGGATGTTTCTTCCTCGCCGCTGGATATGAACCTGCCGGGCTGGAAACTCCATTCTCTTTCGGGCGATCTAGCCGGACATTGGTCCGTCTGGGTCAGCGGAAACTGGCGCCTGATGTTCGCGTTCGAAGGCGAAAACGCGATCCTTGTCGATTACCAGGACTACCACTAGGCAATCATCATGAGCGACATGCACAATCCTCCCCATCCCGGAGAGACCCTCCGGGATGATGTGCTGCCCGAGCTTGGACTTACCATCACCGAGGCTGCTCGGCAACTCGGCGTCACCCGCGCGGCGCTGTCCCGCGTGCTCAACGGGCGCGCTGCCATCTCGCCGGATATGGCCCTGCGTCTCGAGGCATGGCTCGGCATCGAACAAGGCGGTCGCGCCGAACTCTGGTTGAGCCAGCAAATGACCTATGATGTTTGGCAAGCGCGACACAAGTCTCGACCGGCAATCCCGCGACTCGCCGCCAAGTAACCAGGAACGAGGGATGAAGGTCTCTTGGTGAAGATCATGTCACAGGAAACGGCCTTGCTTTTTGCTCTTCGAAATCTGGTTTCGTGACCTGCTTCATCAGCCCCAGACTGGCTGCGCTCAGTGGGAATCTCTTTTCGTTCCGCCCAGGTCTGCCAGATCTTCCAGCTCCAAGGCCAGGTTCGGGAACGGATGCGCCAGGCTCATTTTTCACAGTCCGATCCATGCCATGCTGTTTTTTCACCCAACCACTCCCCGATCATGTCCGCTCCCGCCCTCCTCGACACCGTCCACCCGCTTGAAACCCCGGAAGGCATCACCCTGAACCTGCGGGTGGCCGGACCGCTGGCGCGGGCGTTGGCCTGGGCCGCGGACAGCCTCATTAAATACGGCGCGCTGTGGGGCCTGTTGCTGGCGCTGGCCTTCCTGGGTCAGGGCGGCTTCGGGTTGTGGCTGATCGCCCTGTTTCTCACGGAATGGTTCTATCCGGTATTGTTCGAGGTCTACGCCGACGGAGCCACCCCCGGCAAGAAAGCCCTGGGACTCAAAGTCGTCCACGCCAACGGCACGCCGGTGGACTGGCCGGCGGCGCTGATTCGCAACCTGCTGCGGGCGGTGGATTTCCTGCCGGCGTTCTACGGCTTCGGCGTCGTCGCCATGCTGAGCAACCGCCATTTCCAGCGGCTGGGCGACCTGGCGGCCGGCACCGTGGTCATCTATCGCGAGCCTCCCACCACCACGCCGGCCTTGCCGCCCGGTCCGGCGCTACCGCTCGGCGCGCCGCTGAGTCCGACCGAGCAGCGGTTGTTGCTCGATTTCGCCGAACGCGGCGCGACCCTGAATCCGGAACGCCGGGCGGAACTGGCCGAACTGCTGGCCGGCTTCACCGGACTCCACGGCCAGGCCGGCGTCGAACGCTTGCAGGCCCACGCCCGCTGGCTGATGGGGGAACCGTCGTGAAACAGCGTCATTTCGAACAGCGTCACGCCGCCGACTGGCGGACCTTCGCCGCGACGCTGGACCGGTTGGAACATCGCCAGAGCGCCGAAACGGCGGCCCCCCTGCCGGTCGCCGAACTGCCGGGCGCTTATCGCCGGTTATGCCAGCACCTGGCCATCGCCCGGACGCGCGGTTACAGCGGCGCGCTGCTGGATCGACTGAACCCCCTGGCGCTGCGCGCCTACCAACAGCTTTACCGCGCGCCCCAGCGCCGCTGGCCGGTCGTGCTGGATTTCCTGACCGGCGACTTTCCCCGCCGGGTGCGGGCCGAAGCCCGGCTGTTCTGGCTGTGCGCGGCGCTGTTCTATCTGCCCCTGCTGGGCATGGCGGTTGCCGTCCATCAGACGCCGGAACTGATTTACAGCGTGTTGCCACCCGAAACGGTCGCCGATCTCGAAGCGATGTACGCGCCCGGCCCGCGCGCGGACGCCCGGAACGCCACCGACAATTTAGCCATGTTCGGGTTTTACATTTACAACAACATCAGCATCGCCTTCCGAACCTTCGCCGGCGGCATACTGCTCGGCATCGGCTCCGTTCTCGTCCTGTTGTTCAATGGGGTGTTCATCGGCGCGATCTCCGGCTATCTCACCGCCCGGGGTTATGCCGAAACGTTTTACACCTTCGTCGCCGGCCACGGGGCGTTCGAACTGACCGGCATCGTGCTGGCGGGCGTCGCCGGTCTCAAAATGGGCTGGGCGGTGGCCGCGCCGGGCCGGCTGAGCCGCCTGGAAGCCCTGCGCCGGGCGGCGGCCGGCGGCGTGCGCATCCTGATCGGAGTCATCGCGCTGCTGGTGCTGGCGGCGTTCATCGAAGCCTTCTGGTCCGGCAACCGCGCGGTTCCCGCCGCGATTAAATATGCGGTCGGCGCGGCGGGCTGGGGACTGGTGATCCTGTATTTGACCCGGGCGGGCCGCCGTGCGCCTTGACGCGGTCGCCGTCGAATTGCGCCCGCGCAATGCCTGGGAGGCCACCGACCTCGGCGTGGCGATGGTCCGCCGCTGGTTTTGGCCCGTCTACGGGGCCTGGTTCGCGGTGGCGCTGCCGGTGTTTCTGCTGCTGCATCTGGTGTGCTGGGGGAACTGGTGGCTGGTGCCGTGGCTGCTGTGGTGGCTCAAACCGCTCCTGGACCGGGCGCCGCTCTACGTTCTCAGTCACGCCCTGTTCGGCGCGCTGCCGGACCGGCGCCAATTCTGGCGGGATTTGCCGGGGCTGCTGCGCCGCCAAGCCTTGCCCGCCCTGACCGTGCGCCGTTTCGACCCCGCCCGTTCCTTCAACCTGCCGGTCGCGCAACTGGAAGGCTTGTCCGGCCAGGCCCGCCGCCAGCGGCTGCGCGATCTGAGCCGGCCACATCGGGGACCGGCGGAGTGGCTGACCCTGGTGGGCCTGCATCTGGAAATCGCCCTGGATTTGGCCCTGATCGCCCTGATATGGATGCTGATCCCGGATTTCGTGGCGCTGGAATTTCTCGATCTGTTCGACGACAGCGGTCCGGGCGGACAACTGTGGTTGAACCTGGTGGGATTTATCGGCTTGACGCTGGTCGAGCCGTTTTACGTCGCCGCCGGTTTCGCGCTGTATCTCAACCGGCGCACCTGGCTGGAGGCGTGGGATCTGGAAATCGGTTTTCGCCGGCTGGCGGCGCGGTTGGCGAAGGTCGGGCGGGCCACGCCGCTGATTCTGGCGGGACTGGCGCTGGGCGCGAGCCTGTCCGCTCTGCCGGTGGTTGGATGGGCTGCTGCTGAGTCTCCCCCCGAGGCCAAAAATCCGGCGACGGTCATTCACCCGCTTTGCGAGATGCGGCGCGCGCGCGCGGCGGAACTGGCCGAGGCCGTCAGCCCGGTCAAGCGGGAGTTGGCTGAGTTGTTGCGGGAACCGGAACTGCAAGTCTGCGCGGTTCGGGAGCGCTGGCGCTTCCAGGAATCCGATTCGCCCAAGAGGTTCGCGGAGCCCCTCACGGTGCGTTCCCCGCACACCGGGCTGGCGTGGTGGTTCGCCACGGTGGTGGAATACCTGCTGTGGTTTGCCACGGGCGTATTTTTAGCGGTGGCTGGATGGTGGCTGTGGCGTCGAGCGCCCCACCGGTTCGTGCCCCGCCGCCGCCGCCCCGCCGCTCCCATTCCCCGACTCGCCCGAGGCCGCGACGAAACCGTCGCGCCGCCGGATGCCGAACTCGGTGCCGCCGCCTGGCGACTGTGGACCATGGGCCAGCCACGCGCCGCCTTGCGCTTGCTCTACCAGGGCAGTCTGGCCGGACTGACGACCCATCACGCGGTGCCGCTGCCCGCCAGCGCCACCGAGGAAGAATGTCTGCGGCTGGTCGCCGCGCGGCTGGCCGATCCCGAACTGCGCGACTTTTTCCAGCGGTTGACCCAGGTCTGGCAAGCCGCCGCCTACGGCCACCGGCCGCCCGACGACGCCACCGTCGAGAGTCTGTGCGCGGCCTGGACCCGGCATTTCGCCGCCGCGACGGGAACGCCGGCATGAGCGGGCGGCGCGGCCGGTGGCTGTTAGGGCTCGCGTTCGGCCTGCTGGCGCTGTTCGCCGCCGTTGGGTTATTCCTGTGGCTGCACCAGAATCTGGTCCAGCGCAGCGAAGAGGTCTATACCGGCTTCGAAAAAACCGTCGACCGCAATCCGTTTTACACGGCGGAACAACTGCTCGCTCGCCTCGGCCGCGCCGCCCGCGGCGTGCGCCGGTTGAACGACCTGCCGCAAGCGCTCGCCGCCGAGGATACCCTGCTGGTCGCGGTCCCCACCTACGTCCTGAGCGCCGCCGAGAGCCGACGCCTGCTCGACTGGGTCGCGCGAGGCGGCCATCTGATCGTCAGCGTCCGCCATGAATACGCGCCCGAACAGGGCCACGATCCTCTGCTGAACCATTTTGCGGTACGCAGTCACGCCGACGGACCGCCCGCGCCTGAACCCGAGACCGTCGCGCTGGACCCGGCGACACCTCCGCTTCAGGTCCGGTTTCAATCCGGCCTGCGCCTGAACGAGGCGTTCTGGCAACAATACCGCTGGGGCCAGGGTCGGGTGACGCTGCTGACCGACATCAACCTATTCAGCAACGCCCGGTTGCTGGACCACGACCACGCCGATTTTCTGTGGGCGCTGTCCCAGCAGAATCCCAATGGCCAGATCTGGCTACAGTACCGAATGCTCTTGCCGTCGCTGGTGCAACTGCTGTGGCAACACGCCTGGATGCCGCTGCTGGGGCTGCTGCTGACCCTGCTGGCGGCGTTGTGGCGCTACAGCCGACGCCTGGGACCGCTGCTCGTCCCGCGCGCCGACGAACAGCGTCGGCTGGCCGAACATCTGCACGCCAGTTCCCGGTTCCTGTGGCGGCACGGGGCCGGACCGACCCTGTTGCAAGCCGCCCGGCACTACACGTTGCGCCGGTTGGACCGTCATCATGCGGGACTGCCGCCGGCCGCCGCCGCGCTGGACGACTCCGACCAGCCGCTGACCGAACGCGAATTGGTTCATACGCTGCAAACCCTGCAACGACTCCACCGAGGTCGATAAAGCCTCGGCCAACAGGCTCGAACGGGGTCTCTCGCGGCGTCGGTCCAGCCGGCGAACGTTCCCCGGCTTGACCCCGCGCCGGACGCCGCGCACACTGCGATGATCGACCGCAACGCCGACCGCGACCAGGGGACTCGCCATGCCGCATCGCCACCGCCAACCGGAAACCGGGCCGTTCCGCGCCACCCAACTCCGCGAGGGCGACCGTTACGAACTCGCCGACGGCCACCCCCTCTACTGTACCCCCGCCGGGCGCGATCATGCCGCCCCCCATCTGACCGGGGCCGCCGTCATCGACAGCGACCCGGACGTCGCCTGGGCCGGTGTGGACGCCGGGTTCAGCCCCGACCCCGCCACCTTGCACGCGCCCGACATCGCCGTGACCGCGCCCCCGACCGATCATGAAACCGGCGGCTGGATTCCCGGCGCGCCGCCGCTGGCGGTGGAATACGCCGGCCGCGGGCAGGATGAGGCCGAGCTGCGCGCCAAGATCGCCAAGCTGCTGGCGGCCGGCACCCGGTTCGTCTGGGTGGTGCGGCTGCGCGGGCCGCGCCGGGTCGAGGTCCACGAGGCCGGCCAGCCGGTGCGGCGGTTGGGGGTCGGCGACGTGCTGGAAGCGCCGGGCATCCTGCGCAACCCGGTACCGGTGGAGGCGCTGTACGACCGCGCGGCCGGCCATCGGGCCACCCTGCGCAACCTGCTCCAGCGCGAAGGCTACGACAGCCTGGACGCGGTCCGCGCCGAGGGCGTCCTGGAAGGCCAGCACGCGGGCGAGCGCGCGGGCGAGCGCGCGGCTCGGATCGCGGACCTGCGCCGCCTGCTCGCGCGGCGCTTCGGCTCGGTGCCGGCCTGGGCGCTCGAGCGGCTGGCGGCGGGCACGCCCGCGCAGCTTGAGGGCTGGCTGGACGGCATTCTCGACGCGCCCGGTCTGGAAGCGCTGTTGGGCGCGCCGCCGGCGCCGGACGCCGAACCGACCGATCGATGACCGCTCCCGCCGCCGCCGACTTGCACTGGGCGCAAGAGCTACTCCAGACCCTGCGCGCCGAAATCGGCCAGGCGCTGATCGGCCAACAGGCCGTGGTCGACCAGGTGCTGGCGGCCCTGAGCGCCGCCGGCCATGTATTGATCGAAGGGGTGCCGGGACTGGGCAAGACCCTGCTGGTGCGGGCGCTGGCGACCAGCGTCGCCGCCCGCTTCGCCCGGATTCAATTCACCGCCGATCTGATGCCCAGCGACGTGACCGGCCATGCGCTGTACAACCTGCGCGAGGAACGGTTTGAGATCCGGCGCGGACCGGTGTTTTGCCACTTCCTTTTGGCCGATGAGATCAACCGCGCCCCGGCCAAGACCCAGGCCGCGCTGCTGGAAGTGATGCAGGAAGGCCAGGTCACCATCGAAGGCGAGTCCTTCCCGCTGCCGCCGCCGTTCATGACCCTGGCAACCCAGAATCCCATCGAGCACGAAGGCACCTATCCCCTGCCGGAGGCGCAACTCGACCGGTTTCTGCTGAAGATTCAGATGGATTATCCGACCCCGGAGGAAGAAGCCGCGCTGGTGCGCGCGGTCACCGAGGGACGGGTGGGCGACACGCTGGACGTGTCGCGGGTGCGGACGGTGGCCGATGTCGCCGCGGTGTCGAGATTGCAACAGATCACCGCCGGGCTGGCGCTGGACGAGGCGGTGCTGGATTACGCGGTGCGGCTGGTCATTGCGACCCGCACCACGCCGGGGTTCGCCTACGGCGCCGGACCGCGCGGCGGCATCGCGCTGATCCGCGCCGCCCGCGCCCAGGCACTGCTGAACAACCGTGATTTCGTCACCCCGGACGATGTCAAGACCATCGCCAAGCCGGCGCTGCGCCACCGGCTGACGCTGGCGGCGGAGTATGAGATGGAAGGCGCGCAAGTCGATGAGGTGCTGGAGGACCTGTTGCACCGGGTGGCGGCGCCGCGGGTTTAGTTTTTGAACAGATTGATCCCGGAACCGTGATTTCATCATCACCCTCCGATCCGAGTTCTTGTTAACTTCCGCACAAACACCCGCTTCAACCTGTGCGAAACCCTTCGCCACAGTCTGAATTAACCAAGCAACCCATTAATTTAGATATATTTTTATAAATTGGCGCAAGCTTTGCTTATCTCCCGGCACAGTCACTTCCGGCGAGACCGCTACCATGCCCGCTACTCCCCGCACCCTCACGATCGACGACACCACCCTGCGCGACGGCGAACAGTCGGCGGGCGTGGCGTTCTCCCAGGACGAAAAACGCGCTATCGCCCGCGAGCTGGCCGCGCTGGGCGTCCCGGAACTGGAAATCGGCATTCCGGCGATGGGCGCGGAGGAGCGGGACAGCATTCGCGATCTCGTCGCGCTGAATCTGAACGCCCGGCTGCTGGTCTGGAGTCGGATGCGGGAAACCGACCTGCGGTTATGCCGGGATCTGGGGGTCTGGGCCATCGATCTCTCCGTGCCCCTGTCCGACCAGCAATTGCGCCACAAACTGGGCTGGCGCCGCCAGCAGGCGCTGGACGCCATCCGTCATCATGTTCCCCAGGCACGGGCTTTGGGTCTGGAAGTGATCGTCGGCGGCGAGGATGCTTCGCGGGCCGATCACGACTTCCTGCTGCAAGCCGCCGAGACCGCTCAAGAAGCCGGCGCCCGCCGGTTCCGCTTCGCCGACACGCTCGGGATCATGGAACCGTTCGGGACCCTGGCGATTTTTCAGCGGCTGCGCGCCGAAGTCGATCTCGAACTGGAGATGCACGCCCACGACGATCTGGGGCTGGCCACCGCCAACACCCTGGCCGCCGCGCTGGGGGGCGCCACCCACGCGAATACCACGGTCAACGGGCTGGGCGAGCGGGCCGGCAACGCCGCGCTGGAAGAGGTGGTGATGGGCCTGCGCAAGCTGTACGGTTTTCAGATCGACGTGGATTTATCGCGCTTCCCCGCCCTGTCGGCGCGGGTCGCCGCCGCCGCCAACCGACCGCTGTCCTGGCACAAGAGCTTGGTCGGTGAAGGGGTTTTCACCCATGAAGCCGGCATTCACATCGATGGTCTGCTGAAGAACCCGCTGAACTATCAGGGGGTGGACCCGGCCGAACTGGGCCGCAGCCATCGGCTGGTGCTCGGCAAGCATTCCGGGGTCAAGGCGGTGCTGAAGGGCTATCGCGATCTGGGCATCGACCTCAACCTCCATCAAGCCGGCCTGGTGCTCCAACGCATTCGCGCGTTCGTCAGCGACCACAAGCGCCTGCCCGAAACCGCCGAACTACACGTCTTTCACCATCAACTCGAAGATGAATCGAATCTCTGGACCACGCTCCCTCCGCTAACCCGACCCATGTCGAACGGTCATCGTGCGGTCACGATACCTTCGCTTGGCGCGCGTACCGTCCCACTCGCTTCCCACTCTAACGAGGTATCGCCATGATGCTTGCGACGACTCTACGCCAGGAACTGGCGGAACTGTCCTCCGCCGAGGATTTTCTGAACTACTTCGCCATCGACTTCGACCCGGCCGTGCTCGAGACCAGTCGTTTGCATATCTTGAAACGGTTTCATGACTATCTGAAAGCCGAGGGCACCATGCCGGAAGCCGAGGAACGCGACCGCTACGGGGCGCTGTTGCAACGCGCCTATCAGGATTTCGTGGATTCCGACGCCCTGACCGAAAAGGTCTTTAAGGTCTTCCACCGCCAAGCCGCGGGCCGGGAAGTCAAGATCCCACTCACTTCGATCGCGCACCGCTCATGATACTGGAACCCCTATTCGCCTGTGGCGACGCCGTGCGGGTGATCCGCAACGTCCGCAATGATGGTACGTATCCCGGTCAGGCGACCGGCACGGTGCTGGTCCGACGCGGCAGCGTGGGTTACGTCCATCACGTCGGCGTCTTCTTGCTGGATCAACTCATCTACGCCGTGCATTTCCTGGATGCGGATAACCGCATCATCGGTTGCCGGGAACACGAACTGATCGCGGCGGACGTACCCTGGGTTCACAACCGCTTCGAACGCGGCGATCGGGTGACCCCCCGGCTGGCGCTGGCGATCAACGGCGCGGTCTCGGTCCAGCCTGGAGCGGTCGGCGAAGTGCTGGCGGTCATCCGCGAACCGGAGAGCACGGCGGACTATCACGTTTTATTCGGCGAACGACTGCTCAATGTGCCGGAAAGCGCCTTGGACGAGATCGCTCTTGCAGAACCCACGGTCGCGTGACGCGAACCCTGCCCGCGCTTGCGGCTGTGGGGTCCGCCGCCACTCGACCGCTCCCCGACCTTTCCGGCGAGCTGCGAACCGCGTCGGTCCGGCCGTTCGGGACGCTCGGCGGCTGAAATGAGAAGAACTGGAGCTCGGAATTGGCGATATGAAGTCAGTTGGCGTTCCTTCGCCGTATACTTCTATCCGTTGAAACCTTTTTTGAGCGACCCCTCACCGTGCATCGAAGCACCTGTACGAAGATCGCGAACCAGCACGCGCAACCCACACCGGGCTGGGTGGTCCCCGACGGCGCGCCGCCCGATGAGTGGCTCGAGCGGGCGATCGAGCCGCTGCTGGCGGGTTTAACGACGCCGCCCCCACGGATCGAACGGCATCACGAGCGACCGGCCCAACAGCCCGGCCAGGTCGCCGGGGACCACCGAGTCCGGTTTATCGGCTGGATTCATCTGGCGATCGAGACCAAATCGCATCACGACCATCACTACCATCATCCGCGTTCGTATTATCGCACCCGGCAACATGCGCTGATGGTCCCGCTGTACTGGATCCGCTCGCCCAGCGGGGATCATCAGGTGGCCATCGCCCCGCGCCGGATCGGCGAACACGGCTATTACTACGCCCTCCCCGAACCGAGCGAACTGCGTTATCTGGCCGGTCCAGAGGCCCTGCGGACGCTGCTCGAAGCCCTGCTGGAACAGTTGCGGCAGCAGGACTTCAAGGCGCAAAAGGTCAACAAGGTGCGGAACCTGCAAACCCAGGCGGTGCAGGCCCAACTCCGGCAGATCGCCAACGAAGAGCGGTTCGCGTTTTATGTGACCACGACGG
Organism: Candidatus Competibacteraceae bacterium; assembly: GCA_007695245.1. Classification (GTDB taxonomy): domain Bacteria; phylum Pseudomonadota; class Gammaproteobacteria; order Competibacterales; family Competibacteraceae; genus REEE01. The sequence goes on from REEE01000165.1 coordinate 10,702, forward strand.
CGCGCCTGATTCGCATCGCGGTGCGGCTGGACGGCAACAACCAGCTCACGATCTCGGTGCCCTTCAGCGAATTCGAGAAGGTCCTGCCGCAACTGCGCGAGACGGTGATCAACCTGCGGGCGCTGCATCAACGCCGGATTCACTTCCGGACGCATCAGTGCCTGTATGGATCGGGAACCTGGATCGAACCCGATCCGCGGCCCGCCGTCGCTCCGACGCTATCCACCTTGCCGGAGTCGTCCTGAATGGCCATTCGGCTCGACGCCCACGAACTCGTCGCGGTGCTGAAGTTGACCCCCGCTCGCCAGAACATCATGGTGGTCGGCAAGCACGGTATCGGTAAATCCGAACTGATCCGCGACTTTTACACGCGGCAGGGGCTGCCGGTCGAATGCTTCTTCCTCGGCCAGATGAGCGACCCCGGCGATCTGATCGGGCTGATGCATAAAGACGAACAAACCGGCCATTCGGTGTTTCTCCCGCCCTACTGGTGGCCCCTGGGTCAGGAGCCGATGGTCCTGTTTCTCGACGAACTCAACCGGGCGCGGCCCGAGATCCTCCAGGCGGTCTACGACCTGGCGCTGAACCGGCGGCTGGCGGGCAAAGCCCTGCCGCCGGGCAGCCGGGTGGTGGCGGCCATCAACCACGGCGACGAATACCAGCTCACCGAGCTGGACCCGGCTCTGGTGTCGCGCTTCAATCTGTACGAATTCACGCCGACGGTCGAGGACTGGCTGCTGTGGGCCAAGGCCAGGGGGCTGGATGCCCGGGTGATCGACTTTATCCACGAACAACCCTTTCATCTGGACGGCGCTCGCACCACCGAGGACTTGGTCGGATTTTCCGATCTCAGCAAAACGCCGGATCGGCGCGCCTGGGTCCGGGTCGCCGAGTTCGTCCAACCCCATCCGGCGCTGGACGCGCTGCACGTCAAGGCCATCGCCGGCATGGTGGGCACGGCGGCGGCCATCGCGCTCCAGCAGTATCTGGGAACGACCCAGCAGGTGACCCCGGAACAGGTGCTGCGGCACTGGCGCGACCATCAAGCTCAAGTGAAAAAACTCCCGCTGCACGAGCTGATCCAGCTCAACGAGCGCCTGTTGCTCTGGTTGCACGGCCTGGCGCAGCCGGTCCCGGATACTCCGGTCATCCTGAGCAACCTGCTCGCTTACCTCAAGATGCTGAAAGCCGCGCGCCACAACGAGGCCCTCGCCCATTTCGCCTCGCTTCTGGAAAATCCCAAGTTCGCCCGCGCCATGGCCCTCTGTTCGGGATCGGTGGAGATTCTGACGCTGCTGACCGACTATATCGCCGGGATTCAGGGTTGAGGCCGTGGCCGCATCGCCGCTGGCGCGGGAACGCATCGGGCGGATTCTGGAACGCTGGTTCCTGACCGAACCCCTGCTGTTCAGCCTCTGGAACGATCATCGCGTGACTGGTGCCCCGGTCGCCACGATTCGGGTCGGTGCCGGCGTCATCGCCTACAACCCGGAGTTTATCGACGGGCTGACGCCGGTGGAGTTGGAGGCGGTGATGCGCGGCGAGGCGGTGCGCATCCTGCTCAAGCATCCCTATTCGCGCCGTTTGCTGCCTCCCCAGATCGCCTGGCAGGCCAGCAACCTGACCCTGCGCGAGCATCTGGGGACGCTGCCGCTGCCGTTCCCGCGGGCGGTGGACGTGTTCGGCCATCACGACCACGACCGGCAGTTCTACGAGTTCTACCATCATCGCCTGCTGGAACAGGCGCCCCAACACCCGGGTGCCGGGGCGCTCGAATCCGCCGGCGCGGCGGGTCGCCAACCCCTCCCCCCAATTCCTTCCCCCAGTGGGGAGGGGGAGTCGAGCGCTGGCGATTCGGCTAAAACGCCCTCCCCCTTGGCCGGAGCGGGCGGGGATGAGGGGGCTGAGGCAGCAGCGCCCACCCCGCTCGACGACTACGCCCATTCGCCCCGGGTCGGTCTGGAAAACACCCGCGACTGGGACGAGGACGAGTTATTCAGCGAGCGTATCGACGAGCGGGTCACCGACGCGGAACTGAATCGCAGTTGGGGGACTCTGCCGGGCGCGATCCGCCTGCGGGTGCTGGCCAATCGCCAGCCCCGGCTCGATTATCGCAGCGTGCTGCGCTTGTTCCATCGCTCGGTGTTGTCGCGGCGGCGGCGCCTGACGCGGATGAAGCCCAGCCGGCGTTATGGATTTCTGTACATGGGCAGTCGCTACGACTTCACGACCCGGTTGCTGGTAGCGGTCGATGTCAGTGGGTCGATGACCGACGATGATATTCGGCTGGGCTTTTCGCTGGTCAACCGCTTTTTCCAATATGGCATCGATCGTATCGACGCCATCGCCTTCGATACCCAGGTGCGGGGTGAGGCGCTGACGCTCGAGCGGGCGCGCCGCGAAATCAGGATCACCGGACGCGGCGGCACGAATTTCAATGCCGTGATCGATTATATCGACGCGCATCCCGGCTATGACGGGGTCCTCATTTTCACCGACGGCGTCGCCCCGGCGCCGCGTCCGCCCGGCGCGCGGCGCATCCCCTTGCTCTGGGTCTTCATCGACGAGAAGACCTATCAAGCCGGCGCGCCACCGCTGCGCGCGCTGGGACGGGTGGTGTTTCTCAAGAACAGCCAAACCAGCTAGCTCGCCAGGCGGTGCCAAAACGCCTCGCGGGCGTTGAAGTCGCCCTCCAGGCTCACAGACGAACCACCGGCACCGCCGCCGAAACCTGGCTCGGCGGCGGTGCCGGTGGGTTGAAGCTCAAGCGGGACGTTTGACCCGAAACCGGTCAGGGAATGGGGGGAGGCGGCGGACTCTTATCCTCGGCGTCATCGCGCTCCCCGCGCTCGCGGATCTCTCGCATATACTGGACCTTTTCCTTCACCAGCACCCCGGCCAGCAAGACCAGCGCGATCAGGTTAGGCGCGGCCATCAGGCCGTTCAGAGTGTCGGCCACGTCCCAGATCGTGGTCAGCCCGCCGATCGCGCCGAGAAACAGGAAGCCGATGAAGAGGATCCGATAGGGCTTCACGATCTTCGCGCCGAAGACGTACTCCCAGCTTTTCTCGCCGTAGAAGTTCCAGGTGAGCATGGTGCTGTAGGAGAACAGCACGATCGCGATCAGCACGATCCAGCCGCCGATGCCGGGCAAGCCCGTGGCGAACGCGCTGGTGGTCAGTTCGGCGCCCGTTTGCCCGGTCTGGATCACGCCGGTGACGAGAATCACCAGGGCCGTCAGCGTGCAGATGACCAAGGTGTCGATAAACACCTCCCACATCCCCCACAAGCCTTGGGTGTAAGGCTTGCTGCGCGCTTGGGCATGCACGATCGAAGCGGAGCCCAATCCAGCTTCGTTCGAAAAAATCCCTCGGGCAAAGCCGTAACGGATGGCCATGGCCATCGTGGCGCCGGCGAAGCCGCCGATCGCCGAGGTGGTCGTGAAGGCGCTGGCGAAAATCATGCCAAACGCCGCCGGAATTTGATCGTAGAAGCTCACCAGCACCCCGATCGCGCCGATCACGTAGATGATGGCCATGGTCGGAACGATGCGCTCCGCGGTCGCGGCGATGCGTTGGATGCCGCCCAACGTCACGATGCCCACCAGCACCATCACCACGAGGCCGGTGATCCAGTTGGGGACGCCCACGCTGGCCTCCAGGGCGTGGGCCATGGTGTTGGCCTGCACCATGTTGCCGATTCCGAAGGCGGCCAGCCCGGAGAGAAAGGCGTAGATCAGCGCGAGCCATTTCCAACGCTTCCCGAGACCGTGTTCAATGTAATAAAAGACGCCTCCCGAAACCTTGCCGTCGCTGTCCACCTGTCGGTACTTCAAGCCGAGCGTGGCCTCGCCGAGCTTGGTGGCCATGCCGACCAGCGCCACCACCCACATCCAGAATACGGCTCCCGGACCGCCCAGCGCGATCGCGGTCGCGACCCCGGCGATATTGCCCACCCCGACGGTCGCCGCCATCGCGGAGGTCACGGCCTGGAACCCGGAGATCGCGCCGATCTCGTGGTGAACCGTGCGCCGGAGCAGGTTGCCGAAGGTGTGTCGCCACGCGAAACGCAGATGCGTGAACTGGAAGAATCCCAACCGGATGGTGAGGTAAAGGCCCGTGCCCACCAGCAGAATCATGAAGGGCGGACCCCAAACGATACTGTTGAGCCAATCGTTGAACAGCACAAATGAGTGAATCATGAGTGACCCCTTTCAAAGTAATGTGCAAAAGCCCCCCTCCCCGTGGGGCGGGGAGGGCTGGGATGGGGAATTGTTCTGCAACGGGTTAGCTCGCCAGCGGCTATACAGAAACGCTTTTTAGTCGAATTCGATCCGCGGTCTTATGCGGCCGCCCTACCGGCGGCCCACCACTTGTTATGGCGACGTCTAAGGATAGGAAACCCTCTGAATTATTCAACGAAGGGGGTCATTTTCTTTTGGTTCATCGAACGCCCCCGACCGTCGGCAACCTCTGGCATAATCGCCGGCCATTCGCCGATCATCGAGCACACCCCATGAATTCGAGCCAGTTCGTTCACTGGTTCCGGCAGGCCGGCCCCTACATCAACGCCCATCGCGGCAAGATCTTCGTCGTGCAATTCAGCGGCGAAGCGGTCGAGGCTGACCGCTTTTCCAGCCTGATTCACGATCTGGCCCTGCTGCACGGCCTAGGCATCCGGCTGGTGCTGGTCCACGGCGCCCGGACCCAGATCGAGGCGCGCCTGCGCGAAGCCGGCCGCGAGTGGCGCTATATCAACGGCCTGCGCGTGACCGAGGCCGACGATCTTCGCTACGTCAAGCAGGCGATCGGTCGGGTGCGCATCCGCGTCGAGGCCCGGCTGTCGATGGGCCTGGCCAACTCACCGATGCACGGCGCGCGCCTGCGGGTGGTGTCCGGCAATATGGTCACCGCCCGGCCGCTGGGCGTGCGCGACGGGGTGGATTACGGTTTCACCGGCGAGGTGCGCAAGATCGACGACCGCGCCATCCGCCAGTGGCTGGAGCAGGACGCCATCGTCTTGCTGTCGCCGCTGGGCTATTCGCCGACCGGAGAGATTTTCAATCTCGGCGCCGAGGATCTCGCCACCGCGACCGCCCTGGCCCTGCGCGCCGACAAGCTGCTGATCCTGAGCGAAAGCCTCCCACTGCGCGACCCGGCCGGCCGGCCGATCCGCGAACTGCATCCCGGCGACGCCGCCCGCCGGCTGACCGAATCCCCGGACCTGCCCGAGGAAACCGTCCGGCATCTCCGTCAGGCGCTGCGGGCCTGTCAAGGCGGGGTGCGCCGCGTGCATCTGCTCGACCGGCGGACCGACGGCGCGCTGCTGCTGGAACTGTTTACCCGCGACGGCGACGGCGCGCTGATCACCGGCGATCTCTACGAAGGGCTGCGGCCGGCCACTATCGACGACGTCGGCGGCATCCTGGAACTGCTCCAGCCGCTGGAAGCCGACGGCACCCTGGTCCGGCGCTCGCGCGAACGACTGGAAATGGAAATCGAACGCTTCAGTCTGCTGGAACGCGACGGCGCGATCATCGGTTGCGTGGCGCTCTACCCCTTTCCCGAAGAACGCCTGGGCGAACTGGCCTGCGTCGCCGTGCATCCGGACTACCGCAACAGCGGGCGCGCCGAGGCGCTGCTGCGCTTTATCGAACGCCAGGCCCGGGACCAACGCCTGCAACGATTGTTCGTGCTCACCACCCGCACCGCGCACTGGTTTCGCGAGCGCGGCTTCGAACCCGCCGAGGTCGGCGACCTGCCGATGGCGAAACAGACGCTGTACAACTGGCAACGCCGTTCGAAAGTCTTCATTAAAACCCTGTAAGCTGTGCCCATCGTTCTCTTGTCGAGGAAGCCCATGCCGACCGCCGCTCCGCTCCGCGTCATCCAGATCACCGACCTTCATCTCACAGCCCGACCCGGCAGCCGGCTTTGGGGCGCGGACGTGGACGCCGGACTGAACGCCGTGCTGGCGCATATTCAGGAACGACGACCCGCCGCCGATTTCGTGCTCGCCACCGGCGATCTGGTCGGCGACGATCCAGGCGCTTACCCGCGGTTGCGGCAATTGCTGGAAGCGCTGGACCTGCCGGTGTACTGCCTGCCGGGCAACCACGACTTCCCCGGCGTCATGGGCCAGGTCCTGCGCGATGGACCCGTGCGGTGGGAGCGCCAGTTCAGCGTGGGAGACTGGCAGTTCGTGCTGCTGGATTCCAGTTTCCCCCGCACCCCGGACGGCCACCTGGCGCCGGGCGAACTGGCGTTGCTGGACACGGCCCTGGCCATCCATCCCGAATTGCACGCCCTGGTCTGCCTGCATCACAACCCGGTGCCGGTCCACAGCGCCTGGCTCGACACCATGACGGTCAGCAACAGCGCGGCGCTGTTCGCGGTCCTGGACCGCTATCCGCAGGTGCGGGCGGTGGTGTGGGGGCACATCCACAGCGAATTCGCCGCCCGGCGGGGCGCGTTGCATCTGCTGGCCACGCCCGCCACCTGCATGCAGTTCAAACTCGACGCGCCCGAACCGCAAGTGGACGATCGATCCCCCGGCTACCGCTGGTTCGAACTCCATCCGGACGGCGCGCTGCACACCGGCGTGGAGCGGGTCGCGTTACCCGCCCGTCCTCATGGCCTGACTCGGCGTGTTCCGGCGTGATTTCGCGGTTATAATTGACTCCATGAATATCAAAGACGACTTGGTTCGACATTACCACTGGCTGCGCCAGTACGGCCTCAACGACTCGCACAGCGGCAACGCCTCGGTGCGGAACGGCGATTCCTTCTGGATTACCCCCACCGGTTGCTGCGCCGACACGCTGAGCAGCGGCGAACTGATCGAGTGCCACCTCGACGGCGCGCCCGGCAAAGGTGCCTCGCTGGACGCCCGGCTGCATCTGGCGATCTACCAGGCGAATCCCGAAACCCTCGCCGTACTGCACAGCCATGGTCCCTACTCCGTGGCGATGACCATGGATAACGAGGAATTCCTGCCGGCGGATTTTGAAGGCCAGTTGTACTTCAGCCGGGTTCCGGTCCTGACGATCCCTTACGATCAGTACGAGGCCCGCTCGCCGCGCATGGTCGCCGAAGTGTTGATGGATTACCCCATCGCCGTGGTGCGCGGCCACGGCGTCTACGCCTGCGCCGACAGTCTCAACCTGGCCTATAAATGGACCTGCTCGCTGGAACTGTCGGCCAAGACCGCCTTCATCGCCCAACAGGCGGGTAAAATTTGAGGGGATAGCCAATCCCTCCTACAGCCGCAACCACCGCCACGCCACCAACCAGCCCAGCGCGGCCAGCGCCGCCGACAGATCGAACATCGCCCCCGGCCCCAACCCCTGCCACAGATAACCGGCGGCCAGACTGCCCGCCGCGGTGCCCGCGCCGAAGCTCAAACTGCTGTACAGCGCCTGACCGCGCCCCTGCAACGATCCGGGGAAGAACTGATGGATCAGATGAATGGACGCGGCATGGAACACGCCGAAACTGAACGCATGCAGGGTCTGAGCGAACAGCAGCAGCGGCAAATGGCCGGCGAAATGGCCGATCAGCACCCAACGCAGGGTCGCCAGCGCCAGCGCCGCCAGCAGCAGCCGACGCGGCCCAAACCGCGGCAGCAGGCGATGCATCAGCATGAACAGCCCCACTTCCGCCGCCACGCCCAAACCCCACAACACGCCGATCACTTCGCGCGAGTGACCCAGGGTCTCCAGATACAGCGAAAAAAATCCATAATAAGGTCCGTGGGCGGCCTGGTTAAGAAAGCAGGCCATGAAGAAGGCGATCACCGCCGGCCGGCGCAAAACCTGGCCGAGCGGCGGTGACTCATGCGTCGTCGGCGCGGCGGGCGGCTCCGGCACCAGCAGGCTGTTCAGCCAGAGCGCGCCGAACAATCCCCACAATAACGCCGGCACGATGCCGATGCCCCAGTCCCGGACCAGAAATCCCACCCCGACCGCCGCGCCGATGAACCCCACCGAGCCCCACAACCGGACCCGGCTGTAGCGGTGGGTATGTTCGCCCAGATGGTTGAGTGTCACCGCTTCGAACTGCGGCAGGGATGCGTTCCAGAAAAAACTGAACAACAGCATGACCAGCACCAACCCGAGATAGGAATCACCCACCCCATAGATGCCGGCGAAGACGACGACCGTCGCCAGGCACGCCCAGCGCACGATGCGCATCCGCTGGCCAGTGCGGTCGGCCAGCCAGCCCCACAGCGTCGGCGCCACCAGCTTGGTCGCCTGAGGAATCGCCATCAGTTCGCCGATCCGGGCCGGCGTAAAGCCCAGCGCCTGCAAATACAAGCCCCAATACGGCAGCAGCACGCCCAGCGTGGCGAAATAGAAGAAATAAAAACCGGACAGGCGCAGATACAAACGAAAAGTGAGCACGGGTTGGGATATCGACCGGGTCACCCTCGGCGGGGGCGAGGGTTGGAATCGTCAGGTTTCGGCGTGTGGGGCGTTCCCGCGCGACCGCTCAGCCGGTCAAATCCACGCTTGGCGCGGCTCCGGGAATCATCGGCGTATCGGTCCGCACGTCCAGATTCTGCGCGCGATGGCGCAAAGCATGATCCATCAACACCAGCGCCAGCATCGCCTCGGCGATGGGCGTGGCGCGAATGCCGACGCACGGATCGTGGCGGCCTTTGGTGACCACCGTGACCGGCTCGCCGCGAACATTGATGGTCCGCCCCGGCAGGCGGATGCTGGAGGTCGGTTTCAGCGCCAGGCTGGCGACGATGTCCTGGCCGGTGGAAATCCCGCCCAACACGCCGCCGGCGTTATTGCTGAGAAAGCCCTCGGGCGTCAGTTCGTCGCGATGCTCGGTGCCGCGCTGCGCCACGACCGCGAACCCGGCCCCGATCTCCACACCCTTAACCGCGTTGATGCTCATCAACGCCTGGGCGATATCGGCGTCCAGCCGGTCGAACACCGGCTCGCCCCATCCCGCCGGCGCGCCGCTGGCTACCACCGTGACCCGCGCCCCAATGGAATCGCCGGACTTGCGCAGTGCGTCCATGAACCGCTCCAGTTCTGGCACCGTCTCGGGATCCGGACAGAAGAACGGATTGTTGTCCACCTCGTCCCAGACCAATTTGGTCGGCCGGATCGGGCCAAGCTGGGCCAGATAGCCCCGGATCAACACCCCATAGCGCTCCTGGAGATATTTTTTGGCGATGGCTCCCGCCGCCACCCGCAACGCGGTTTCGCGCGCCGAGGACCGGCCGCCGCCCCGGTAATCGCGAAAACCATACTTATGGTGATAGGTATAATCGGCATGACCCGGCCGGAACCGGTCCATGATCTCGCCGTAATCCTTCGAGCGCTGGTCCACGTTCTCGATCAGCAGCCCGATCGGCGCGCCGGTGGTCCGGCCTTCGAACACCCCGGACAGGATGCGGACCTCATCCAGCTCACGGCGCTGGGTGGTGTGGCGGCTCTTGCCGGGCCGGCGCCGGTCCAGATCGTGCTGCAAATCCGTCTCGGACAACTCCAGGCCGGGCGGACAACCGTCCACGATCACGCCCAGCGCGGGGCCGTGACTCTCGCCGAAGGTCGTAACGGCGAACAATTTTCCAAATGTATTACCAGACATGCGCAAGGATCCTTGGGCAACGGCCCGATATTTGCTTGATTAGCACTGAACGCAGTTCTAAAGATGAAAACGAACCCGTCGCCGGAACGCGGCGGCAGGGGGCTCGAGAAAATGCAACTTCCAGGTTATCAGATCGAGCGCGAACTCGGCCAAGGCGGCATGGCGATCGTCTATCTCGCCGTGCAGGAGTCGTTGCACCGTCACGTTGCGCTGAAAGTCATCAAGCCCGCGCTCACCACTGACGAAGAATTCGCTCAGCGTTTCCTGCGGGAAGGGCGCATTATCGCCCAACTCAGCGACCCGCACATCGTCACGGTCTATGACATCGCCTGTCACGAAGGGGTTTATTATCTGTCCATGGAGTATCTGCCGGGCGGCACCCTGCAGCGGCGCATCCGCGCGGGTCTCTCGCTGCGAGATTCCCTGACCGTCGCCCGGTCCATCGCCAGCGCCCTGCACTACGCGCACCAGCGAAGCATCATCCATCGGGACATCAAACCGCAAAACATTCTATTCCGGGAAAACGGTAGCGCGGTGCTGACCGACTTCGGCATCGCCAAGACCCTCGGCAGCAGCACGCTCATGACCCGGACCGGCCTGTCCCTCGGCACGCCGCGCTATATGAGTCCCGAGCAGATTCGCGGCCAACAAGTCGATGCCCGCGCTGACCTGTACAGTTTCGGCGTCCTGTTCTACGAAATGCTGACCGGCAACGCCCCCTATACCGCCGAGGACAGCTTCGCGTTGGCCATGATGCATGTGACGGCGCCCGTCCCCGAGTTGCCGCCGCCGCTGGACCGTTATCAGCCGCTCTTAAACAGGCTCATGGACAAAGAACCCAGCCGGCGGTTTCAGAACGGTGAGGACTTTATCGCCGCGTTGGATGCCCTGGAAGCCGGCCGCTACCATCTCCTGGCGACTCTCACCAATCCTCGACGGGCGATCGCTGATGCCCCTCCTCCAACCCGCCGCTTCGGTTGGAAAATCGGGATGCTGGCCGCGGCGCTGACCGGCGCGACGCTGGCCGGCGGTTATTTTTTCCTGTACCGGCCTGAATTGCCCGCACCGCCGCCGATCGCCGCCACACCGGCGATACCGGCCGTCGTCGACGATTCGCTCCGCCGCCAGACGGACGCCGACCGCCTGCTCGGACAAGCTCGCCAACACCAGCAATCCGGCGCGCTGGCGGCCAGCCTTGATGCCATCGACCAAGGTTTACGGTTGATGCCGGCCCATCCCACCCTGCTGGCATTGCGCGAGGAGGTGAACCGGCAACTCGCCGACCTTCGGCGGCCCATCGACCCCGAATTCCAGGATTCAGGCGAACAACGGTTACCCGCGGAATGGCAAGCCAAACAGTTTCTGGAGCAGGCGCGACGCGCCCGCCGGGAAGGCGCGCTGGAAATAAGCCTGGTCCACATCGAGCAGGGGTTGCAGGCCATGCCCGATTCCCCCACTCTGCTGGCCCTCAAGCGGGAAGTCCGGGAGCAGTTGGCCGAACGCCGGCGCCAGGAAGAACTGGCCCGCCAGCAGGCCGAGGCCGAGGAGCAACGCAAAGCCGAGCAGGCTCGCCAGCAGGCCGAGGCCGAACAACGCCGCGTAAAGGCCGAGGAATTCCTGGCCCGGGCGCTGGATCATCAGCGGAACCGCGCCTACGAAACCAGCCTGCTGCACATCGAACAGGGCTTACAGCAGATTCCCCATCACCAGCGCCTGCTGGCGTTGCGTGGGGAGGTCCGCAAACAGTTGCGCGAGGCTCAAGCTCCCCCTCCGCCCGCGCCCTCGACACCCGCGCCCGCAACCGACGACCGCGCTCGAATCACCGCCCTGCTCAAGGAATGCGACGCCCACCTGCGGGCCAACCGGCTGACCATGGGCCGGGGTGGCAACGCCGCCGACTGCTACGACGAGGTGCTCAAGCGCGACCGCGGCAATGCCGAGGCGCTGGCCGGACTCGACAGAATCGCCGACCGTTACGTCGAACTGATCGCGGCTGCTCTAAGGCGCGGTGACGCCAAAGCAGCAAAGAGCTCGCTGGAACGGTTGGCCGGGCTCAATCCCAACCATGCCCGCCTGCCCGATCTGCGCGAGCGACTGGTTCCAGCGGAAACGCCGACCCGACCCACCAGCACCAGCCCGCCGCCGGTGGCGGTGCCCCGTCCGCCAGAGCCAGCAGCGCCAAGACCCGTCGCGCCGCCACCGATCGACCTGGTTTCGGTCCCCAGACCTGCGGCGGAAGAAGCACCGGAACCTGCCCCGATCCCTCCCGTAACCCTGGAGGATGCCACCGACAAACCCGTCATTCGATTTCCGGAACCGGAACCGGTGGCCGTTTTGGAACCGGTCGCGACGCCGGCTCCAGCCCCATCTCGTTCGGAACCACGGACGGTGGCCAGAGCCGTTCGAGCGCCGGGTTGCCTGAGCGGCCACTGTCAGAACGGGCAAGGCGTCTACCACTTTCCGGACGGCAGCGAGTATTCCGGGGAGTTTCGCGACGCCAAGCTACATGGCCAAGGAACCTACGTTTATGCCGGACGTGGCGAAAAATACGTCGGCGAGTGGCGCAACGGCGTCATCAACGGTCGAGGGGTCTACCACTATCGCAGCGGCAACCGCTACGAGGGCGAGTGGCGCAATGGCCGCAAAAGTGGTCAGGGCACTTACTATTATGCCGATCGGGGCGACCGATACGTCGGCGCTTTCGCCAACGACCAGCCCAATGGCCAAGGCACCTACTACTACAGTAATGGCGACCGCTACGAGGGAGAATGGACCAATGGCCGCAAGCACGGCCAAGGGGTATTGTACGAGAGCGGTCGGACCATCGTTGGCGAGTGGCGTAACGACCTGAGAGTCCAGGTGCGGGTGGAGCAACCGTCGGCGGAGCGCCGCTAGCGCGCGCGCAGCGAATAGGCCGGACGATGATGCGGCATTTTCAGCCAATGGCGCATCACGAAATCGGCGTTATGCTCTTCCAGACATCGCACTGAATAGAGTTGAGTTCCCCGGATCGGCGCGTCGCCGCCGTAACCCCCGCAGTAACTACCGCCGCTCGCGCTAACGCAAGACGTCGCTCCACGGTACGGACAGCTATACTTGTCTGCGGGCATCAGCCCTTCGCTGCCATAACGCTTCGCCTTCACCGGGCGGGTGACTTCATTTTTCATTGTGGATTCCTCACGTTGGTGGTCATTGATACCGCTGACCCTCCCCGCGCTGGCCGGACTCGCGCGTTATTTTCGGTTCTCTAACGCTCTAACGGCGTTATTGTTTTATCCTTATATCCGACATGGCTAATGTTACCGGTCGAGCCGCGGGAGTAAATGGGTATTTTCGCGAGCGGTATCAGGGTTTTTCCTAAGTCAGCCACTTGCCGATTCCGGTCCGCGCGCCGGCCGGCGCGGGCCTGGCACCCGACTTTCCGCGGCGTGGGTGGACCGTTGCCGTGGATTCCCACCGATCGCGCGCTATTCTCAAAGGGGATTGTGATCCGGACCGGGCAACCGGACCGGCCACCAGCTCCGATCGTTTTCTCGTCATGGTGGATTTTCAGGTCACCGGTCCGTAGTCCATAATCCGCCCGAACCCAACGCTATCCATCGCCAAGAATCGGAGGCCGTCTTGATGACGCTCACTCACTCGCCCCATCCGGAAATCCTCCCTGATATCCCCAGTTCGGTTCCCGACCCGTCCCGCCGCGCCTTTCTGGCCGGACTGGCGACCCTGTTCGCGACCACCGCGCTCGGTCTGGCGCCCCAATCCGGCACGGCGGGGCCGCGCGAACCCCCCCTCCAGCGTGGAACCGTTGCCATGGCCACCCGCGCGCCGCAGCAAACGGGCGGATTCCATGCGGGCCACAATCTGAGCGCCGAAATCAACAGTTACATCCAGGGGCTGCGCCGGGCGGGCCGGATTCCCGCCAACGAACGAACCGCCTGGTTGATCTACGATTTCACCAGCCGAAGATATCTAGTGACCATCAACGCCAGCGTCCCCCACCAAGGTGCCAGCATGATCAAACCGTTCGTCGCGCTGGCCTTCTTCCACAAGGTCCGGGAAGGGCGACTTCATTACACCCCCGACCGCCGGCGGCGGATGGAGGCGATGATCCAGAGCAGCAACAACGACGCCACCAACTATTTCATCGACCTGGTGGGCCAGACCAGCCAACGCTCCGGCCCGGCCGAAGTCGATTACACGCTCAAACGCTATCATCCGGGCATCTTCCGCCAAACTCGAATCGTCGAACGAATTCCCCCGGGCGGCCGGACCTATCGCAATCGGGCGTCCGCGCTCGATTATCACCGCTTTCTGCATGCCCTGTGGTACGACCAGTTACCGCACTCGCGCGAACTCAAACGCGTGATGCATCTGCCCAACCGCAGCCGTCTCCATACCGGCGTCCCGCAAGTCGCGCGCGAAACCCAGATTTTGCACAAAACCGGCACCACGGCGCAGTTGTGCGGCAACATCGGCATTCTGATCGCCCAAGGCCAAAACGGGCGCCGCTATCCCTACACCTTTGTCGGCATCATCGAAAGATCCCAGCGGGCTGGAAACTTCGCGGCCTGGAGAGACGACCGGGGCGCGGTCATTCGCCGGGTTTCCGGCATGACCTACACGCACCTGCAACGCGTGCATAACCTGGTGTAGACGACTCGCAAAAACCGCTCAATCCCAGCCGCGTTCGAGAATTTCGCCGTTCATTGCTCGGCCAGGGCTCCCACGCTCCAGCGTGGGAGCCCTGGCCATCGCGATGCTCCGGCATCGTGGGCCGCTGGAGCGGCCCGAACGGCATTCCCACGCCGGAGCGTGGGAACGAGATGTAGGTAAG
>REEE01000248.1 GCA_007695245.1 Candidatus Competibacteraceae bacterium
TGGTCCGGCGCAGCGTCTGGATCGTCGGCGGCGACGGCTGGGCCTACGACATCGGCTCCTCCGGCCTGGACCACGTGATGGCCAGCGGCCGCGACGTCAACATTCTGGTGATGGATACCGAGGTGTATTCCAACACCGGCGGGCAAATGTCGAAATCCACCCCGCTGGGCGCGGTCGCCAAGTTCGCGGCGGCGGGCAAGCAGGTGGGCAAAAAAGACTTGGCCATGCAAGCCATCGCCTACGGCAACGTCTACGTCGCCCGGATCGCGATGGGGGCCAACCCGCAGCAGACGCTGCTGGCCTTCCGCGAAGCCGAGGCCTATCCGGGGCCGTCGCTGATCCTGGCCTACAGCCACTGCATCGCCCACGGCATCAACATGCAGCGCGGCCTCGACCAGCAGCACTTGGCGGTGGAAAGCGGGCACTGGCCGCTGGTCCGTTTCAACCCGGCGGTGCGCGAGTCCAGTGAAAATCCGTTCGTGCTCGATTCGCCGCGGCCGCGGATTCCGCTGAAGCAATACCGCTATAACGAGGTGCGCTACAAGGTGTTGGCCCACACCCATCCCCAGGAAGCCGAACAGTTGATGGATCTGGCCCAGCAATGGGTCAACCAGCGCTGGTCGCTTTACGAGGAAATGGCGGCCCGCAGCGCCGCCGCCTTCGCGCCGAAATTCAAATAATCAGGGCGGCGCGGCGGCTTCGGTCCAGAGGGTCGGGGCCGCTCGCGACCATCTCCCGCACGTAGAAGGAACCAAAGATGGATTTAAGAACCACTTACATGGGGATGGAACTGCAACATCCCATCGTGGCGTCTTCGTCGCCGCTGTCGGGGAGCGTGGCCAACATCAAACGCATGGAAGACGCGGGCGCGGCGGCCGTGGTCATGTTCTCGCTGTTCGAGGAACAGTTGAAACATGAGAGCGCGGCGCTGGAGCATCTGATGACCGCCGGCACCGAAAGCTTCGCCGAATCCCTGAGCTACTTTCCCGAAGTCGAAGACTATACGGTCGGACCGGACAGCTATCTGGAATTGCTGCGGCAAGCCTCGGAGGCGGTGGATATCCCGATCATCGGCAGCCTGAACGGCATCACCAACACCGGCTGGATCGAGTACGCCCAGATGATGCAGCAGGCGGGCGCTCGAGGGATCGAACTGAACATCTATTACATTCCCGCCGATCTGACGACCAGCAGCCACGAGGTCGAACAGCGCTACATCGAGATCGTCAAGGCAGTGAAGACCGCCGTGACGGTGCCGGTGGCGGTCAAGCTCAGCCCCTTCTTCAGCGCTATTGGCTCGATGGCCAAGGCGCTGGACGATGCCGGTGTCGATGCATTGGTACTGTTCAACCGGTTCTATCAGCCGGATTTCGATCTGGAGACGCTGGAAGTAGCGCCGAATTTGCAACTGAGTACGCCGGAAGAAATTCGCCTGCCGCTGCTGTGGATCGCCGTGCTCTACGGACGGTTGCTGGCCTCACTGGGCGCGACCCGCGGCGTGCATACCCCGGTGGAGGTGGTGAAGTATTTGATGGCGGGGGCGGACGCAGTGATGACGACTTCGGCGCTGCTGAAGAATGGCATCGACTATCTGACGATTCTGCGTGATGGTCTAAAGACCTGGATGGAGATGCATCACTACGTATCGGTGCGGCAGATGAAGGGTTCGATGAGCCAGCGCAACGTCGCCGATCCGACCGCGTTCGAACGCGCCAACTACATCAAGACCCTGGAAAGCTACAAGGGTAATTATCTCTGATTGACCTCGATCTTTCGCTTGGAGGTCTTGGGGGGATTGCGGATGCAATCCCCTTTTTTATTATCAGTTAATCTGCATGTTGGTGGCTGTTTTTGGGTCAGGATGATCCTCGGTACTGTGGCGGTGCTTCGAGCAGGCGGATTTGCGGGTCCGGGTGTGGGTCTACATGCCCTTTCCTGAGGGCGACGCCGTTCAGCGAATTCTCCTCAACGTTCTCGTTACCCCATTGATCCCAGCCAGGGTGCTGGAAGCGGGCGAACAATTCCAGATAAGGACCGGGCGAGCAGGATTCGACGAGGCTATAAACATGGTCAGGTTTGCGGGAATGCTCGCGTTTTTGCGAAATCAGGATATTGGTTTGAGTTCGTCCGGGTTGCAGCGTGCGCATGGGCCCGCGGACACCGAATAGAATGAGTTCAGTGACGTTGCGGAAGTAGAAACCGACCCCCCGACCATCCGGTCCTCCATCCTTGCGGACCTTATACCAAACCAAATTGGTTTTGTAGGAAAAACCCCAGCAACGCATGACTTCCAGACCCTCAGCCAACAGCGCGTTGGGAACCCACAGGTAAAGATGCGCGGTGGGGGCCAACACCTGCGCGACGGGAATCGCGCGGATTTCCTCCAACGTCAGGGTCGGATAGCGCAACAATCTCTGATGCTCTGGTGCCATTTTTCCGGTGCGATTTTGAAACCGCCAAGGTGGGTCGGCCAGAAGGGTGGTGTAGGGTCCGGAGATCTTGGCGGCGAAATCCTGCGCGGCGGTTAGTTGGGTGCTGTCAGCAGTCTTCTTCATACAATGAGCGTCGGATACCGAAAACCAGCAGGGGACAACCCGCGCCACTACCACCTTGAATTCGCGGTAACAGCTTGGCCATGTGTGTGGTGGAGTTGCCGTAGGATTTGCCTCTTCCTAACGTGTTGAAGAGACCCTGAAGCTCGTCACAACGGGTAATGATGATTCCGACCGAAATAACCCGGAGGTCGAAAAGTAGTCGGAAGTTATTCAAGTCCCGATCATAAAAGGGATCTTTATTGTTCCATTCGATTTCCAGGGCAATTCGGTTTTTGAAGCAATCAACTTCATGCGTCGGTGAGTCCAGCGATATCTCATCCACGACGATCCGGGTATCAAAGTTCTTGGGCGTCCAACCTTTAAAGGCAAGTTCTCCATCAATCCAGTTGGATACTTGGGATTTGTTACCGCCACCGACGACAATCCAGCTTTTTCTGAGCCGGAATCGAGTCAACACATCGACCAAGTCGTTCAGTTCATTCGAGAAATCCTGGGAAAGAATGGCGCAGGGCATGACGCCATTCATGGATTTCGTAGTGCTTTGTGATAAAGACTGGGAAGATGTCGAGAGACATTGCGGGTCAGCCAAGCCCCTACCGCCCCTCGCACGAGGAACGGCAAGGTTGAGGAAGCGTGGGATTCAGGTAATCACCGTCGGCGCGTCGCGGCCGGTGCGTTCGCGAATGCCGGCCAGACTGTTGGCGATGTCGATCAGTTCCGCCAATGCCTGTTGGGGGTCCAGATCATGTTGGGCGGGGTCGGGTTGATAGGCTTCGATGTAGACCCGCAGCGTCGCCCCCTCGGTGCCGGTGCCGGACAGCCGGTAGACGATCCGCGAGCCGTCCTTGAACCCGATGCGGATGCCCTGTTTTTCGCTGACGCTCTGGTCGATTGGGTCGAGATAGCGGAAATCGTCGGCGTAATCCACTGTGTACGCGCCGAGTTGCTGGTTCGGGAGCGCCGCCATCCGGGCGCGCAGCGCGTCCGCCAACCGGTTGGCGGATTCGCTGTCGACCGCTTCGTAATCGTGGCGGGTGTAGTAATTGCGCCCGTAGGTCCGCCAGTGCTCGCGCACGATGTCCGCCACCGACTGCTGGCGCGCGGCCAGGATATCCAGCCAGAACAACACCGCCCACAAGCCGTCCTTCTCACGCACGTGGTCGGAACCGGTGCCGAAACTCTCCTCGCCGCACAGGGTGATCTTGCCGGAGTCCAGCAGATTGCCGAAGAACTTCCAGCCGGTCGGCGTCTCGTAGCAGTTCAGCCCCAGTTGCGCCGCCACCCGGTCCGCCGCCTGACTGGTCGGCATCGACCGGGCCACGCCGACGACTCGGTTGCGGTAGCCGGGCGTCAGGTCGGCGTTGGCCAGGATCACCGCCAGGCTGTCGCTGGGGGTGACGAAGAAGTGCCGGCCCAGCACCATGTTCCGGTCGCCGTCGCCGTCCGAGGCCGCGCCGAAATCCGGCGCGTCCGGCCCGAACATGCGGTCGGCCAGTTCCTTGGCGTACACCAGATTTGGATCGGGATGACCGTGGCCGAAATCCTCCAGCGGGATGCCGTTGATCACCGTGCCGGCCGGCGCGCCCAGCCGGTTTTCCAGGATTTCGCGGGCGTAGGGACCGGTCACCGCATGCATGGCGTCGAAACACATCCGGAAGCCGGATTGGAACAACGCGCGGATCCGCGCGAAATCGAACAACTCTTCCATCAGGTCGGCGTGGTCGCTGACCGGGTCGATGATATCCACCTGCATGTCGCCCACGAAGGTGACGCCCAGTTGATCCAAGTCGATATCAGGCGTGTTCAGGGTGTGGTAGCGGTGGATGTGCAGGCTGGCCGCGTAGATGGCCTCGGTGACTTTCTCCGCGGCTGGCCCCCCATTCGGCGTATTGAATTTGATCCCGAAATCCTCGTCCGGTCCGCCGGGATTGTGGCTGGCCGACAGCACGAAACCACCGCGGGCCTGGTGCTTGCGGATCAGGTGGGAGACCGCCGGAGTGGAAAAAATGCCGCCCTGACCGAGTATGGCCCGCGCACAGCCGTTGGCGGCGGCGATGCGCAGGATGGCCTGGATAGCCTGCCGGTTGTAATAACGGCCGTCGCCGCCGACCACCAGCGGCGCTTCGGCGCAATCGCGCTGGGTGTCGAACACGCATTGCACGAAGTTTTCCAGATAGTGCGGCTGTTTGAAAACCTTGACCTTCTTGCGCAGCCCCGAGGTGCCGGGTTTTTGATCCTGGAACGGTTGGGTGGCGATGGTTTCGACGCTCATGATTCAGGACTCTCCTTGGGGTTTTTAGAACGGGGTCATTATGCGCCTGTTGGCCTCGGGATAGAACCCGGAGACCGAGCCGATCGCCCGGCTAAAGCCAGCGCAAGTCGAGACAGTAGGGCGTCAGAGCGCTGGACGGCGGCTCGCGTGGCGGCGCGGTCGCCGCGGCGTCCAGCCGTTCCACCACGAAGCGTTCGGACCGCCGGGTGGCGGCATCTTCCAGATCTGCGGGCAGACCGTCGTACCCGCCGCCTTGTGGTTTCCACTCATGCAGGGTGATCCGCAGCGCCTCTGGCCGCCGAGGATGGCTCAGCAGCAAGGTGATCGGACCCTGCGCGTCTAGCGTGGGATGCAGGCCGGCCCAGGGTTTGAAACGGCGATAACGCAGCCCGCACAACCGGGTTTCCCCGTCCAGTTCGTCCTCGCGGCGCAGCGGCAGCCGATAGCCGTTGACGGTCAGTCGCCAGTCCGCCAGCGCCGGTGCCGCGCCGGGGAGCGCGTCCAGGCTGACCTCCAGCCGCGCGGTGCTGGCGTCCACCAACCGCGAATGACCGTGTTCCTGGGCGAGGGCGTCGCCGAGCAGCGGCCAGAACTCCAATCCGCGCCGGACGCTCAAGCGGCAATCGTCGCAGACCGTTTCGCCCAACGCATGGTAGCGATCGTCTAACAGTTCGGCGATGAGCGGCTGGCCCAACCCCAAGCCAGCCCGGGCCAGTTCGTCCAGCACCTCCCACAGGTCGGCGCGCAGGTAGTAAGGGAGCGCGAAGCGATCGTGCAGCTCCTGCCCCCAGTGGATCGGCGGCGGATAGTCCGGGGTCTGAATCAACAGGGCGGTGATGGCGCGCAACAGCGCCGCCAGAACCGCCAGCCGTTCCGGGGTGGAGGGCATCCGGAACGCGCGGAATTCCACCAGCCCCCACTGGCCGCGGCCGGGCAGCCAGGGATTCCACAGCTTCTCGATATTGAGTTCGGCGCGGTGGGAATTGCCCGCCGAATCGGCCAGAAACGGGGACAGACTCTGCCAGAGCTGTTCCGGAGTGGGGTTGCGCTGGCGTTGTAGCAGCGCCAGCGCCAGCGCCAGTTCCGCGAAAATTTCACCGGTGCGCTCGTCGGGGCGCGGGGCCTGGCTGGAGCTGCCGACGAAGTCGCCGGCGAAGTAAAACGACAGGGCGGGGTGGCGGTTGAAGTAGCCGATCAAGGCGGGCAGCAGGTGGGGATAACTCAGAAATGGACTGCTGTCCGGGCGCGAGCCACCCAGGGTGATCTGGCCACCGCCGCCGGAATCGGTGAGTTGGCCGTTGTAGTGCAGCCGGTAGGGTGCCAGTCCGGCGGCGGCGGCGGCGGCGAAACTGGCCCGGGTGGCGCGCAGGAAGGTGGCGACATTCGGAGCGGGCGCCATGTTGACTTCCACCACGGCCGGGTCCGGAGTGAGGGTCGTCCACGCGACCGTGGCGTCCACCGGCGGGGGGAAGCCGGTTAAAATCAGGCCCGGCAATCCGACCTCGCGCGCCGCCGCGCCGACCGTTTCCAGCAGATCCAGGAACAGACTCACCTCGGCGCAGGCGGGGAGTTCCACGCAGGGCGCGGCGACTTCGCCCAGGCCGTGTTCGGGATCGGGCCAGCCGATGCCGAGGAGAAAGGTCCCCTGCTCGGCCAGCTCGTCATGCGGTCCCCGCGGCGGAATCGGCCGACCGTGCGGGCTGGGGCGGGCCAGCCGCGGATCGCGGTCCGGATTGGCCAGCAGCGGTAGATCGTCGCGGCGAAACACGACGCGCAGTTGCGGGTAGATCTCGACCGCGAACAGCAGCGCCGTCCAACCGCGCGCGGCGAGCTTTTGGGTCAATCGTTCCCAGAGTTCCTCGAGCGCGTCTTCCGGGTAGGAGAGCGGCACCGGCTCCCGCAGCGGATCGGGTGGACCGGACCAGACCGCTCGGCCGTCGCGGCGCTGGTAAAGTCCCAGGCTCCAACGCGGTTGGTCTTCCTTGGGGTATTGACGGCCCAGGGTCCGCAG
Organism: Candidatus Competibacteraceae bacterium; assembly: GCA_007695245.1. Classification (GTDB taxonomy): domain Bacteria; phylum Pseudomonadota; class Gammaproteobacteria; order Competibacterales; family Competibacteraceae; genus REEE01. Next base: position 6,839 of record REEE01000248.1, read on the forward strand.
CACTGCACCACCGGGGGCTTCGGTCAAGGCTTCGGCCAACATGCGCCGGGCACATGCCTCCTTGGTGGGGCCGAGTGCGCTTTGCAGCCATTCCGGCGCTTCGGAGTGACGGTCGGTGAAGGTCGGTTCGGCACCGACCCAAATCGTCAGCTCGCGGCGGTTGAGGAGATCGTCGTGGGTTTGAATGGCCTGATCGAAGGTGGGGAGCGTGGTGTCCATGGAGCCGTCACTGCCTGGGAGCAAACTGGCGCGGCATTGTACGGGATATCATGACGGTAAGGTAACGGTTTTGCAGCCGGATCAGAACAGGGTATGCGCGGTCTCAAGGCGGGGTGGCGACGCGGGCGATGGCCCAGACTTCGATGTCGGCCGCTCCGCTGGCGCGCAGGATGCGGGCGCACTCGGCGACGGTGCTGGCGGTGGTGACCACATCGTCCATCAGCGCCACGCGCGGCCCGGGCAGGGGAGCGCCGGGGACGAACGCGCCCAAGGGATTGGTTTGGCGCTGGCGGGCGTCCAGCCGGGTTTGCGGGGGGGTGTGGCGCACGCGCCGCAACCCGGCGGGCAGCAGCGGGATTCGTAAGTGACGGGCCGCGCCGCGCGCCAGCTCCAAGGCCTGATTGAAGCCGCGCTCCCGCAAGCGTCGCGGGTGTAGCGGCACTGGAACAATACAGTCCGGTGGAGGCGCGTCGCGTTCGGCCAGGGCGGCGGCGAACCGTTCGCCCAGCCAGCGGGCATGGGTCAGACGACCGGAAAATTTCAGCTCCCGAATGAGAAAATCCACGGGAGGTTGATAGCGAAAAGGCACGAACGCGCGGTCGAAGTCGAGGTCGAGGGGTTGCGACAGGCAGCGCGGGCAGGGTCCGGTTGGGTCGGTGGGCAGCGGCAGGGCGCAACGCGGACAGGCGCTGGTGTTGCGGGGCAGGTCGGCCGCGCAGCCGGCGCATAAATCCTGGCCCGCCGCGCCGCCGGTTCCACACAACAGGCAGGTGGGGGGCAGGATCAGTCGTTGGATTCCGGTCAGCCAAGTCGCCATCATGGCGCAAAGGGTCATCCGGATTTCGGTGGCATCGCCAGGATCTGGCGTTCGCGGGTTGTCCGTGATTCCATGGTTTACTTTTGAGATTGACTTCTGAGGTCGCAGTCATGCACATGACGGAACAAGGCGAAGATACGGTGATCGGCAAGATCGCGCGAGGGACTTCCGCCCGACGGGCCGCCACTTTGATGAACTATGGCAATTTGATCGCCATTCTGGTGCCGTTTCCGTTGTTGATCTTCTGGTTCGGCGCGTCGATGCTGGTGTACGCCATGAATCGCCATCATCCCAATCCAAAGGTGGGCCATTATACCCAACAGGCGGCCTATCGGTTTTATGGGATCACCGGCTTTTTCCTCGTGGCCGCGATCTTCATTCCCGGCGGCGGCTGGGTTTGGCACTTGGCCGCCTGGATGCTGGCGGCGCTGATTCTGGTGCCTTGGTCCATCGTCGATCTATGGCGGATTTACCGGGAGGAGTGGGTGGACATCCCGCTGGACGATCAGGGTCATCCGTTGCCTGACACGGCGCTGGCGCGAGAAGCGTAGTAACCAACGGCGAAACTCGTGAACTTTCTCTACCGCCAAACCTTCGGCCAGGGACCCGACATCGTGCTGCTGCACGGCTGGGGCATGCACTCCGGCGTCTGGGAAGACCTCGTCGAGGAATTGTTCGATCGTTATCGGGTTACGATTCTGGATCTGCCCGGTCATGGTCGCAGCCGGGACGTGCGCTGCGGCCCGACTCTGGCTGATCTGGGCGCGGCGGCGGTCGCCGCCGTCGCGCCGCCCCGCGCCACCTGGATCGGCTGGTCGCTGGGTGGACTGGTCGCGCAATGGCTCGCCATCAACGCGCCGGAGCGCGTCGAACGGCTGGCGCTGGTCGGCAGCACCTCCTGCTTCACGCAGCGCCCCGGCTGGCCGCACGGCATGAATCCCATCGTCCTGCGCGGGTTTGCCGAAGCGCTGCGCCAGAACCATCGCGCCACCCTCCAGCGCTTCATTGCCTTGGAAGTGCAGGGCAGCGTCCGTGCCGCCACCCAACTGCGCCGACTGAAGGCGCTGCTGTTTCAATATGGCGCACCGGACGAGACCGCTCTGGAGAACGGCTTGGCGATCCTGGAAAGCACCGACCTGCGCGCCGAGCTTCCCCGTATCGCCTGCCCGACCCTGCTGCTGCTGGGGCAGCGCGACCTGCTGGCACCGGCGGCGGCGGGGAAGACGATGCGCGAATCACTGCCCGACGCCCGCCTGCACGTCTTCCCCCACGCGGGCCATGCGCCGTTTCTCTCCCACCTCCCGGAATTTCTGACCGAACTGAGGGCCTTTCTCGATGCGTGACGCCCCCGAAGATTTACCGTTCGCGCTCGACCTGCGGCGCTTGCGCCAACGGTTCGAGCAGGCCGCGCCCGATCACGACCGGACCGTGCTCCCCTACCGCGAGATCGGCCAGGGACTGCTGGAGCGGCTGGATGCGATCAAACTCCAGCCGACGGCGATCGTCGATGTCGGCTGCGGCGCGGGCCTGCTCGCGGCGGCGTTGCTGAAGAAATATCGCAAGGCCCGGGTCATCGGTCTGGAACGGACGCCGGCGCTGGTGATCCGCGCCCGGCGGCGCGCCCCCTGGTTGCGCGCCTTGCACGGCGCGGTCGCCGAGCCCGAGGCCCTGCCGTTGCCGGCGGCCAGTTGCGACCTGCTCGTGTCCAATCTGGCCCTGCCTTGGTCGTTGGATCTGGACCGGGTGTTCGCTGAATTCCGCCGGGTGCTCCGACCGGGCGGCGCGCTGTTCTTCAGCACCCTCGGTCCCGATACCCTGATCGAACTGCGGCGCGGCTGGGCGGCCGTCGACGGTTACAATCACATCAACGCCTTTTTGGACATGCATGACATCGGCGACGCCCTGGTGCGAGCGGGCCTGGCCGAGCCGGTCATGGACGTCGAGCGGTTGACCTTTGCTTGTTCGACAGTGGACGATTTGATGCGCGCGCTCAAAACCTTCGGTGCCGCCAACGTGACCGCCGGCCGCGCCCGTGGCCTGACCGGCAAGGGCCGGTTGCCCGCGTTGCGCGCCGCCTGCGAACCGTTCCGCCGCGCCGACGGCCGGCTGTCCGCCAGTTGTGAAGTGATCTACGGGCACGCCTGGGGTCCGCGCGAATCCGGGGTTCGCTCGCGCCCGGACGATCCGGCGGTCTTTCCGCTGGCGCGGTTGCGGCGACGCGCCCCGGATAATTCCTGAGTATTAAGATCAGGCATTGACAAAAGGGTTATAAATCGTTACTTGTTATAGGGACTAAACAGAGCGGGGGGTAACCAGACCATGGTGACATGTGAAGGCTGTATCGCGGATTGCCAGCATTGCTTCATCCTGCATCCCAACCGCTCGCTGACCTGGCGACAGAATGTGTGGGTCTTCGGGTTCTTTTGTCTGGTAACCCTGGCGATCGCGCTGCCGCTGGCCGTCATGGGGTTCTGGCTGGTGTTGCCGTTCGCCGGTCTGGAGTTGTTGGCGGTGGGGACTGGTCTGTATCTCGTGACCTGTCGCTGTCACGAGCGCGAGGTGATCTGCATCGCGGCGGACAGCATCCGCATCGAACGGGGCCGCTTGCGTCCCCAACAGCGCTGGGTGCTGTCGCGGACTTGGGCGCGGGTGGAATTGCAGGACTGTCCCCGGCACTGGTATCCCAGTCGGTTGCTGATTCGCGCCCACAACCGGACGGTGGAAATCGGCCGCTTCCTGGCCGAGGAAGAACGCCATCAACTGGCCCGAGAACTCAAGGCCCGATTGTCCGGTGCCCCGGTTGTGTAACGTCGGACATCAACCCTCTGAACTAGAAGAAGTCCTGAATCCATGCCCCCAGGGATCGCAAACTGGGGGCATGTTTATGTCACTGACAGGAGGAATTCACGGTATGACCAGCAGTCGCATCCTGCGCGGGGGCGGCATCGCCCTGATAAGCGCGCTATCGGCGTGGAGCGCGAGCGCGCACGCCGATTCCATCTGGAACATGACGCGCGGCGTCACCGACATCAGCCGGAACGTCTACGACCTGCACATGCTGATTCTCTGGATTTGTGTGTTCATCGGCATCGGCGTGTTCGGAGTGATGTTCTGGTCCATCTATCACCACCGCAAATCCCGTGGCGCCGAGCCGGCCCAGTTCCACGAAAGCACCGCGGTCGAGGTCGCGTGGACCGTCGTTCCCATGGTGATTCTGATCAGCATGGCGGTTCCGGCGACCCAGGTCCTGATTCGCATGGCCGACGCCAGCGAAGCCGAACTCACGATCAAGGTCACCGGCTATCAATGGCTTTGGCAGTATGAATATCTAGACGAGGACGTCAGTTTCTTCAGCGCGCTCTCCACGCCCCACGACCAGATTTATGGCGACGCCCCCAAAGGCGAGCATTATCTGTTGGAGGTCGACAACCCGTTGGTGGTGCCGGTCGGCACGAAAATCCGTTTCGTGTTCACCTCCGCCGACGTGATTCATTCCTGGTGGGTGCCGGCGTTGGGCTGGAAGCAGGATACTATTCCCGGCTTTATCAATGAAAACTGGACTCTGATCGAAAAACCAGGCACTTATCGTGGCCAGTGCGCCGAACTGTGCGGACGGGGTCACGCCTTCATGCCGATCGTCGTCGAGGCCGTTTCCCCAGCCGAGTTCCAGGAATGGCTGGCGCGGATGAAGGGACAGGATGCTCCGGAGGCCCCAACCGCTCAAACCGACTCACCCGCTCTCACCCTTGCTGGAGATCAGCCCCTATGAGCACGGCATCGCCTGCCCTCGACCACGATCACGACCACGAGCACCATGGCCCGGCGCGCGGCCTGAAGCGCTGGCTGCTGACCACCAACCATAAAGACATCGGCACGCTCTATCTGCTGTTTTCACTGGCCATGTTCTTCGTCGGCGGAGCGATGGCGCTGGTGATCCGCGCCGAGTTGTTCCAGCCGGGCATGCAGATCGTCGATCCGCACTTCTTCAACCAGATGACCACCATGCATGCGCTGATCATGGTGTTCGGCGCGGTGATGCCGGCCTTCGTCGGTTTGGCCAACTGGTTGATCCCGATGATGATCGGCGCGCCGGACATGGCGCTGCCGCGCATGAATAACTGGAGCTTCTGGATCCTGCCCTTCGCCTTCACCCTGTTGTTGTCCACGCTCTTTATTCCCGGCGGCGGCCCGGCCGGCGGCTGGACCCTGTATCCGCCGCTGGTGTTGCAGACCGGGCAGGCGTTCCCGTTCGTGATCCTGGCCATTCATATGATGGGCGTGTCCTCGATCATGGGCGCGATCAACGTCATCGCCACCATCCTCAACATGCGGGCACCCGGCATGACGCTGATGAAGATGCCGCTGTTCGTGTGGACCTGGCTGATCACGGCGTTCCTGCTGATCGCGGTGATGCCGGTGCTGGCCGGCGCGGTGACCATGCTGCTGACCGATAAATACTTCGGCACCAGCTTCTTCAATGCCGCCGGCGGCGGGGATCCGGTGCTGTTCCAGCACATCTTCTGGTTCTTCGGCCACCCCGAGGTCTACATCATGATCCTGCCGGCGTTCGGGATCATTTCGCATATTATCCCCACCTTCGCCCGCAAGCCGCTGTTCGGCTATGCCTCGATGGTCTACGCCACCGCCTCGATCGCCTTCCTGTCGTTCATCGTTTGGGCGCACCACATGTTCACGGTCGGCATGCCGCTGGCGGGAATCTTGTTCTTCATGTACGCCACCATGCTGATCGCCGTGCCCACCGGGGTCAAGGTGTTCAACTGGGTGGCCACCATGTGGCGCGGCTCGATGACCTTCGAGACGCCGATGCTGTTCGCTATCGCCTTCGTGATCCTGTTCACCATCGGCGGGTTCTCCGGCTTGATGTTGTCCATCGCCCCGGCGGACTTCCAGTATCATGACACCTACTTCGTGGTGGCGCATTTCCACTACGTGCTGGTGCCTGGCTCGGTGTTCTCGCTCATGGCGGCGGCCTACTACTGGTTGCCCAAGTGGACCGGCCACATGTACAACGAAACTCTGGGCAAGGTGCATTTCTGGCTGTCGGTGATCGGGGTCAATATCCTGTTCTTTCCGCAGCACTTCCTGGGGCTGGCCGGGATGCCGCGGCGCATCCCCGACTACGCCCTGCAGTTCACCCAGTTCAATATGATCTCGACGGTGGGTGCCTTCATCTTCGGCCTCTCGCAACTGCTGTTCCTGTACATCGTGATCCAGACCATCCGCGGCGGTGCGAAGGCCACCGATCAGGTATGGGATGGCGCGAAGGGATTGGAGTGGACGTTGAGTTCGCCGCCGCCGTATCACACCTTCACCACGGCCCCCGAGGTCAAGTAAGGCGATGGCGGTTAAGATGGTGGATTCCTCGACGCCGCCGGAAGATGAGGCGGGCGCCGCCCGGGAACGCGTCGCGCGGTTGCGGCGCGCGGCGCGGCGCACCGCATTGGCGCTGGCCGTGCTGGCCGGTGCCTTCTACTTCGGTTTCATTCTGAGCATGATGGGGAGATGACCATGCAGGACCCAACAACCAATCCAGTTGCGGCGGCCAACCGCCGGTTGACCAAGCGTCTGTTGCTCGTGACGGTGGCGATGTTCGGCTTCGGCTTCGCCATGGTGCCGCTGTACGAAGTATTGTGCGAGGTGACCGGTCTGAACGGCCGGACCGGCTCGCAGGCGGCGGTGCTGGAGCCGGGCATGGCGGTGGACGAATCCCGCACGGTGACGGTGGAGTTCGTGGCCAGCCTGAACTCGGGCGCGCCCTGGGAGTTCGCGCCGCAGGTGACCCGGATGACGGTGCATCCCGGCCAGTTCTACCAGATGAATTATCACGCTCAGAATCTGACCGGGCAAACGCTGGCCGGTCAGGCCGTCCCGAGTGTGGCGCCGGGACCCGCGGCGCGGCATTTTCAGAAGATCGAGTGCTTCTGTTTCACCCGCCAGGTGTTCCAGCCGGGCGAAGGGCGGGACATGCCGGTGATCTTCCGTCTCGATCCCGATCTGGCGCCCGACGTGCGCACGGTGACCCTGTCCTATACTTTCTTCAAGCTGGATGACGCGGGCGGCTAGCACGGCCGAACCCGGTTAACGAACGAACCAAAGGGGGAAATTTCTCATGGCCGCGAGCCACGCGCACGACGCAAGCGCATTTACCACCGACCACTACTACGTACCGCATCAGAGCTACTGGCCGATCATCGCGTCCATCGGCTTGTTCACCATGATGCTGGGCGCGGCCAACTGGCTGAACGGCGGGGGTGTCATTCTATTCTGGATCGGGGTGGCGCTGATTCTAATCACCATGTTCGGCTGGTTCAGCACGGTGATTCATGAAAGTGAAAATGGAATGTACAGCGCGCAGATGGACCGGTCTTTCCGGCTGGGCATGGTCTGGTTCATCTTTTCCGAAGTGATGTTCTTCGCCGTGTTTTTCGGTGCGTTGTTCTACGCCCGGATGTATTCCGTGCCCTGGCTGGGTGGAGAAACCGATCACGGGTTGTTGACGCATGGTCTGCTCTGGCCCCATTACGAAGCGGCCTGGCCGACCGGGGGTCCGGAACGGATCGGCGGCTTTTTCGCGCCGATGGGTCCCTGGGGGCTGCCGGCGATCAACACGCTGATTCTGCTCAGCAGCGGCGTGACCATCACTTGGGCGCACTGGGGATTGATCGAAGGCAATCGCGCCGCGCTCATCAAGGGCCTCGCGGCGACCGTCGCTTTGGGCGTGTTGTTCCTGAGCCTTCAGGGGTATGAGTACGTTCACGCCTATCGAGATTTGCATCTGACCCCGCAGAGCGGCATCTACGGTTCCACATTCTACATGCTGACCGGTTTCCACGGCCTGCACGTCACGATCGGCGTGATCATCCTGCTCGTCATTCTGTTCCGCAGCATCGCCGGGCATTTTACGCCGCAGCGCCATTTCGCCTTCGAAGCGGCGGCGTGGTACTGGCATTTTGTGGACGTGGTTTGGTTGGGACTGTTTGTCTTTGTCTACTGGCTGTGATCGGCGGTAGCGACCGCGGCGGCGTTCGCTTCCTCACCCAGGATCGGGCGAGGAGCGACCCGGTCACAGGCCATGCGGCTTGATCAGGCCGGCCGCGTAGGCGAGCAGCAGCAGGACGAACAGGCCCACCGACAGGGCGATCCGCAGGGTCAGGGCCTTGACGGTGCGGCGGCTGCCTCCCGGATCGCGGAGCAGAAAAAAGAGTCCGGAACCCAGACTGGCGAGGATGAACAGCAGCATGAGGATGACAACGTATTTAAGCATGGATGGATTCCGGTGGGTGGCTGAAGCCCCCGTGAGTATACTCCGGTCGCCATGGCGTTAAACGGCCGGGACGCAACCGAATCAGGCCGGCGCGGCGCTTGGAGGTTCCGTCCGGGGCTGGCTGCCACGCTCGCCGTGCTGTTCCTCGTACCGTCATTGCTGTTGCTGGGGTTCTGGCAGTTGGACCGGGCGCGGCAGAAAGCGGAGATACAAACGGCGTTTGCCGAGCGTTTCGATCGAGCCCCGATCCCGCTGCGCGACATCATCGCCCCGGGCGATTTCACCCATCTTTACCGGCGGGTGGTCGCCGGCGGTCGCTACGACAGCGAGCGGCAGTGGCTGTTGGACAATCAAGTACGCGACGGTCGGCCCGGCTACCATGTGTTGACCCCGTTACGGCTGGCCGACGGCACGGCGATTCTGGTCAACCGGGGGTGGATTCCCCTCGGTGAGTCGCGCCAGGTGCTGCCGGAGATCGCGGTCACCACCGAACCCGTGACGGTCGACGGCTGGCTGGCGCAGCCGGCCAATCCGGGAATCCGGCTGGGCGACGCGGGCGGAGCCGACCGGCGTTGGCCGCGCGTCTTGCAGTATGTGGATTACGAACGGTTGGCCGCGATCCTCGAATATCCCCTGCAACCCGCCATTCTGTTGATGGCGCCGGAAGCGCCCGGAGGTTACTGGCGCGACTGGCAGCCCCGCTTCGGCGGCATCGGACCCGAGCGCCACCAGGGCTATGCCGTGCAATGGTTCGCCCTGACCGCGACACTGGTGATCTTGTACCTGGCGGCCAGCATACGCCGGACCCCGGTTCGTTTCCCGGCGGAATCCGGAGCGCGTCATTCCCGCATCAGCGAGAATGACGGACCACGCAAATCCTGATAGTCTATCGGGGTAGCAGTTCACCCCCTCATCCGCTGGTCATCCGCGCAATCAGGCGCGGCGGAATTAGATGGATGATTGCTGAAAACGACCGATGAGCGCACCGACCCATCCCGGCAGTTTCCCTCCGCTGGCCACCGTCTGGCGGCAGCGTTTGTATCTGATATCAATCATCGCCTGCTTTGTGGTTCCTCTGGCGTTGTCCTGGTGGCTGGTCGGCGACTGGCGTCCCGGCGGTTCGGCCCAGCACGGTGAGTTGCTGGATCCGGCCCAACCGCTCGCGGAACTGCGCTTTACCTCCCCGGAGGGCCAGCATTGGGATGCGGCGGCGGTCCGGGGCTTCTGGACGCTGATTCACACCGCCGCGGCCGCCGAGTGTTCCCCCTCTTGCCAGACCGCCCTGTACGATATGCGCCAGGTCCGCCTGGCGCTGGGTCGGGATTTGGAGCGGGTGAAAACCTTGGTGCTGTTGGATGGACCGCCGACCGATGAGTTGCGCCAGTGGCTGGCGGCGGAACACGCGGAGATGATGGTGGGCGCGACCGATGCCGCGACCCAAGACCGCTTGAATGCCGCGTTTCCGGTTCCAGGTCCGGTGGGTGAGTGGATTTACCTGGTGGATCCCCTGGGTAACCTGTTGATGCGCTATCCCGTGACCGTCGATCCGAGCGGAATCCTCAAGGATCTGAAGCGGCTGCTGCGCCTGTCCAAAATTGGGTAAACGAAATGCGAGCGACGATGTTTCACCGGCTGGCGTGGGCCGCGCTGGGCCTGACCCTGATCGTGGTGCTGTTGGGTGCCTACGTGCGGTTGTCGGACGCCGGCCTCGGGTGTCCGGACTGGCCCGGCTGCTACGGACGCCTGCTGGGAGTCCCCAGTCAGACCAACCAGATCGCCGCGGCCAACGAAGCGTTTCCAGAGCGGCCCGTGGAGGTGGACAAGGCCTGGAAAGAAATGATCCACCGTTATTTAGCCGGCGTCCTGGGCTTGCTGATTCTGGGGCTGGCGGCGCTGGCCTGGCGGGATCGCCGGCAGTCCGGCCAACCGGTGGTTTTGCCGCTGACGATTCTCGGCCTGGTGATCTTTCAGTCCATCTTGGGAATGTGGACGGTCACCTGGCAACTGAAACCCGTGGTGGTCATGGCCCATCTGCTGGGGGGATTGGCCACTCTAAGCCTGCTGGCCTGGCTGGTGTTGCGGCACGGTCAGTATGGAATCGCGAGATCTTCCACGATTTTCAACGGCATCCGAACGCTGCGCGGTTATGCGCTGCTGGGTCTGGCGCTGCTGGTGGTCCAGATTGCCTCGGGGGGTTGGACCAGCGCCAATTACGCGGCTTTGGCCTGTCCGGATTTCCCGACCTGCCAGACTTATTGGTGGCCGCCGACGGATTTTCGCGAGGCGTTCACGTTGTGGCGAGGGCTCGGCGACAACTATGAATTCGGGGTCCTGGATAACGATGCACGGGTGACCATTCATCTAGTGCATCGATTGGGTGCTGTGGTGGTGGCCTTGTTTCTGGGCTGGCTGAGCTGGCGGTTGATCGCGAAAACCGGCGACCGCGCGTTGCGGGCAGCCGGCGTGGCGATCGCCGTACTACTGACCGTCCAACTCGGCCTGGGTATCGCCAACGTCGTGTTGCAATTGCCGCTGCCGGTGGCGGTCGCGCACAACGGCGGCGCGGCGTTGCTGCTGTTGGCGCTGGTGACGCTCAATCATCTTCTGCTACGACCGAGACCTGTGCCATGACGACCGGCGTCCTTCAGTCCCTGCACGATCGCCTGCGCCGTCACTGGCGTGATTATCTGGAGCTGACCAAGCCCAAGGTGGTCGCCCTGATTACCTTTACCGCCATGGTCGGCATGTTGCTGGCGACGCCCGGGATGGTGCCTTGGCCGATCCTGCTATTCGGCTCGCTGGGCATCGCGCTGATGGCGGGTTCCGCCGCCGCCATCAATCATCTGGTGGATCGCCGGGTGGATGCCCTGATGGCCCGCACCTGCCACCGACCGCTGCCGAGCGGCCATCTGGAAACGGGACAAGTCCTGGGCTTCGCGCTGGCCATCGGCGCGCTGGGTCTGGCCCTGTTGCTGGTCTTCACCAATCCGTTGACCGCCGCGTTGACCTTCGCGTCGCTGATCGGGTACGCGGTGATCTATACCTTGTATCTGAAACGGGCGACGCCGCAGAACATCGTGATCGGCGGGGCGGCCGGCGCGGCACCGCCGCTGCTGGGTTGGACGGCGGTCACCGGCCAGGTGGATCCCGGTGCGCTGTTGCTGTTTCTGATCATTTTTATCTGGACGCCGCCCCATTTCTGGGCGCTGGCCATCCATCGCCGCAACGACTACGCCGACGCCGACATTCCCATGCTGCCGGTCACCCACGGGGTGGCCTTCACCCGGTTGCATATCCTGCTGTACACCATTTTACTGTTCCTGGTGACGCTGTTGCCGTTTCTCACCGGGATGAGCGGCTGGATCTATCTGATCGGTGCCGTGGCGCTGGGGCTGCGCTTTATCAGCTATGCCGCGCGTTTGTTCGCCACCGGCGACAACCGCCTCGCCATGCCGACCTTCAGCTTTTCCATCGTGTATCTGTTCGGCCTGTTCGCGGCGCTGATGCTCGACCACTATTTTCCACGCCTGCTCGAATGGCTCCGACTCGGGCTGTCTTGAGATGCGCTCCGGTTCGCACGCGCCCAGCGCGCCGTTTTTTCACGCCGTCCATGGATGGATATTCATTGAGCAAACCTCGTAAAATTTAGTAGAATTGGTCCGGTATTCGCGACGCTCCGACAGAGGCTCGGCTTCCGCTCTCGGATATTGGAACTTATTGAAAAAACCCAGAATTAATGGCTTGCCAGGAGAGTGGGACATGGTCCAAAGCTCAGCGTTGCCGGCCGAGCAGTACAACTACGATATCGTCCGCAAATTTACGATCATGGCCATGGTGTGGGCGGTGATCGGCATGATGGTCGGCGTCTACATCGCCAGCGAACTGGCCTGGCCGGGACTCAATCTCGACAACCCCGCCCTGACCTTCGGCCGCCTGCGCCCGGTTCACACCACCCTGGTCATCTTCGGTTTCGGCGGCTGCGCGCTGTTCGCCACCTCCTACTACATCGTGCAGCGCACCTGTCAGGCGCGGCTGGCGTTTCCCTGGTTGGCGGAGTTCACCTTCTGGGGCTGGCAGGCCGGCGTGGGCCTGGGCGCGCTCAGCTACATGGCCGGCATCACCCAGGGTCGGGAATACGCCGAATTCGCCTGGCCGCTGGACATCGCCATCACCGTGGTGTGGGTCTCTTACCTGGCGGTGTATGTGGAAACCCTGCGCCGCCGCAACCAGCCGCACATCTACGTGGCCAACTGGTTCTTTCTCGCTTATATCCTGGCGGTCGCCCTGCTGCATATCTTCAACAACCTGGCGGTGCCGGTGAGTTGGACTGAATCCTACAGCCTGTTCGCCGGGGTGCAGGACGCGATGGTCCAGTGGTGGTACGGCCACAACGCGGTCGGCTTCTTCCTGACCGCCGCCTTCCTCGGCATGATGTATTACTTCGTGCCCAAGCAGGCGGGCCGCCCGATCTACTCCTACCGGCTGTCGATCATCCATTTCTGGGCGCTGATTTTCCTGTACATGTGGGCCGGCGGCCATCACTTGCACTGGACCTCGCTGCCCGACTGGGTCTCGACCCTGGCCGCGACGTTCTCGATCCTGCTGCTGATGCCCTCCTGGGGCGGCATGATCAACGGCATCATGACCCTGTCCGGAGCCTGGGACAAACTGCGTTCCGACCCGGTCATGCTGTTCCTGATCACCTCGCTGTCGTTCTACGGCATGTCCACCTTCGAGGGGCCGCTGATGTCCCTCAAGAGCGTCAACGCGCTGTCGCATTACACCGACTGGACGGTTGGCCACGTGCATTCCGGCGCGCTCGGCTGGGTGGCGCTGATCAGCTTCGGCTCCTTCTACCATCTGATTCCCCGGCTGTGGGACACCCGGATGTACAGCCAGAACCTGATCTACGTTCATTTCTGGCTCGCCACCATCGGCATCGTGCTGTACATCACCTCGATGTGGGTGGCCGGCATCGGCCAGGGCCTGATGCTGCGCAGCTTCGACGACTACGGCAACCTGGCCTACACCTTCATCGAGACCGTCGAGTTCATGCACACCCCGTACATCTGGCGCGCGTTGGGCGGCGTCTTCTTCGTCACGGGGGTGCTGGTTATGGTGTACAACTTCGTGATGACCGTGCGCTCGGCGCGGCGCGAGCAGGCGGCTTTGGACGCCAAGCTGGCGGCCAAAATGGCCAAGGCCTGAACGGGCGGTTTTCTGGAGAGCGACAGTTATGCGACACGAACAAATCGAAACCAATTCCGGCCTGATGATCGTCTTGATCCTGGTCGTGATCAGCATCGGCGGTCTGGTGGAAATCGTCCCGCTGTTCTACATCAGCGAGACGGTGGAGAAGGTGGAGGGCGTGCGGCCCTACACCCCACTGGAGCAGCGCGGTCGCGATATCTACGTCCGGGAAGGCTGCTACGCCTGCCATTCCCAGCAGATTCGCCCGTTCCGCGATGAATGGCTGCGCTACGGTCACTACTCGCTGGCGGCCGAATCGCAGTACGACCATCCCTTCCAGTGGGGTTCCAAGCGCACCGGTCCCGATCTGGCGCGGGTGGGTGGCAAGTACTCCAATCAGTGGCACGTCCAACACATGATCGCCCCGCGTTCGGTGGTGCCGCAGTCCATCATGCCCAATTATCCTTGGTTGCTGGAGCGGGATTTGGACTACTCGGACATGGAGACCCGGATGCGGGCGCTGCGGCGGGTCGGAGTGCCCTATTCCCTGACCCAGGAGGAGTACGACGCCAACGTCGCCCGATTCGGCCCGGCCCTGGCCGACCAGTTCGATATCAATCAGGCCCGGGAAAGTCTGCTGAAGCAGGCCCGCGACAACAACTTCGATGGCCTGCCCGACCGGATCACCGAAATGGAGGCGCTGGTCGCCTACTTGCAGATGCTCGGAACCCTGGTGGATTTCAGCCAGTATGAAGAAGGCTATTTCGGTCGGTTCCGCTGACTGTCCGCTGCCCGGTTCCCGGACCGGGAGGAGTCCCATCCCATGTTCGATTGGCTGATGTGGTTCACCCACATGGAAAACTCCAAGCCGCTGGCTCTGGTGCTGTTTTTCGGCGTGTTCTGCGGCATCCTGATCTATGTCTACACGGGCAAGCAGCGCGGCCAGCGGTTGGAATCCTACAAATACATCCCGCTCGACGACGACGAGCCGCCGGCCGCCGATGCCGCGCCGGACGGGAATCGTTCCCCATCCCGCAAGGTAACGGACCATGAGTGACAAAACCCAGAATCCACAACCCAGAACCGAAGCGGTCCAGACCACCGGTCACGCTTGGGACGGCGATCTCCAGGAGTACAACAATCCGCTGCCTCGCTGGTGGCTGTGGTGTTTCTACGGCACCGCGGTATTTTCGATTCTGTACTGGTTCGTCTATCCCTCCTGGCCGGTCGGCGATACCTGGATCAAGGGCTTCGGTACGGTGACCTATACCGTGACCGACCGGGCGACCGGCGTGGAAGAAGAGCGCACGGATCGCTGGAACACCCGTTATCTGTTGGTGGAGGAAATGAATCGAGCCGCCAACGATCCGCGGCGCCGGGAGATGCTCGAGCGGGTGCAGGCGGCCGATTATGAGGAAATCGTCGCCGATCCGCGGATGATGGAGTTCGTGCGTTCGGTCGGTCGGGGGCTGTTCGGCGATAACTGCGCCGGCTGCCACGGCCGCGGCGGCGAAGGCGTCGCCGGACTCTATCCGAATCTGACCAACGACGACTGGCTGTGGGGCGGCAGGATGGAGCAAATCCATGAAACCCTGGTGTTGGGGCGGAACGGATTCATGCCGGCGTTCGGCCGGGTGTTGAACCCGACGCAACTGGATGAGGTTGCCGAATACGTACTGACGCTGTCCGGCGAAGCGCCGCCCAGCGAAGCCGCCGCGCGCGGCCAGGAAATTTTTCAGGGACGCATCGGCGGCTGCTATCACTGTCACGGCATGGAGGGGACGGGGCTTCCGTCGCAGGGCGCCCCCAATTTGACCAACCGAATCTGGAATATCGTCGACGTGCCGGGCCAAGACACCGTGCAGGATAAGAAGGCGGTGGTCGGGGCGTTCGTCGCCCAGGGCGTGGAAAATGTTCGAGTCATGCCCGGTTGGCAGGACCGACTGTCGCCAATCGACGTCAAGTTGCTGGCGGTGTACGTGCATCAACTGGGCGGCGGTGCCCAGTAGCGACCGCTCCCGTCGAGGATCATCGAGGTTTCGGCTCTCACCCCCCGCGAGGGGGGTGAGGCATTTTTGCACGCTCGATCGCGAAAATCCGGCCATGATGATGGCCGATCAGGTGGACCATGTCCGAAGAGACCTCCCCGCTGTACCAGAAGCGCATTCCGATTTATCCCCGCTCCGTCAAGGGGCGCTTCCGTAACTTCAAGACCGGCATCCTGGTTTTGGCCTACACCGTCTACTTTCTCCTGCCCTGGCTGCGCTGGGAGCGGCCGAACGCCCCCGATCAGGCGGTACTGTTCGATTTGCCGAGGCGCCACTTCTACATTTTCGACCTGACCGTCCAGGTGCAGGACATTTTCTGGCTGGCCGGCGCGTTGATCATCTTCGCGATCCTGCTGTTTTTCGTCACCGGCTTGGCCGGTCGGGTTTGGTGCGGCTATTTCTGTTTCCAGACCCTGTGGACCGATCTGTTCATGATGATCGAGAAGTGGGTGCAGGGCGAGCGGCCGACGCGGATGCGGCTGGATCAGGGGCCGTGGACCCGCGAGAAAATCCTGAAAAAAGGAGGGACCTACGGGTTGTGGTTGCTGGTGGCGTTCTGCACCGGCCTGACCTTCACCCTGTACTGGGTCGATGCGCCGACCCTGGTGGTGGACATGCTGCTGGGGCGCGCGCCGTATGCCGCCTATTTCACGACGTTCTTCCTGATGGCGATCACCTTTGTCATGGCGGGGCTGGCGCGCGAGCAGGTCTGTACCTATATGTGTCCGTACGCGCGCTTCCAGAGCGCCATGTTCGACCACGACACCCTGATCATTTCCTACGACGAGCGCCGGGGTGAGGGAACGCAGGGCCGGGCGACCTTGGGCAAGGGCCGGAAGAACCGCGAAGAACGGCAGGCGCAAGGCGTGGGGGACTGCATCGATTGCGGGTATTGCGTGCAGGTCTGTCCGGTGGGCATCGACATTCGCAACGGCCTGCAATACCAGTGCATTTCCTGCGCGCTCTGCGTGGATGCCTGCGACACGATCATGGACAACCTGCAATGGCCGCGCGGCCTGGTGCGATACACGTCCGAAAAGTCGCTGAACGGGCAAAAGACCCAATGGTTGAAACCCAAGACTATTGGGTATGGGGTGATCCTGACGGTAGCCACCGCCCTCCTGATCTGGAGCATCCTCACCCGCGCGACCTACACCGCGACGGTGGAGCAGATCCGGCAGCCGCTGTACACGCTGCTGTCGGACGGCAGCATTCGCAATAACTATCAAATCAAACTGAACAACCAGTTGACGGAACCGATGTGGATCGATATCCACATTGAGGGATTGCCCGGAGCGACCCTGCTGATGGAGGGTATGGAGCGCATCCAACTGGAATCTCAGGAACGGCTTCAGCTCCTGGCGCGCGTGCAAATGGCGCCATCGGACCAGAGGCAAGATCAGCCGGTCGCCCGCGACCGGGTGACCTTCATCATCACCGCGCTGGATGAGTCGCACGGCGAACCCATCCGTCGGGAAGTCCCATTTTACGTACCGGAGAATCACTGATGACGGATTCTTTACTATTGAGCCTCGGGCTCGGTTTGGCCGTGATCGTGCTAGTCAACCTTGGACTGGTCCGTTTCACAGGGACCAGCGCGCGGCAGGCCGCCGCCACGGTGGCGCTGGTTACAATCGGGTTGTACGGGCCTTACAGCATCCTGAATTGGCCGGGCGGTGATGTGTTTGCGATCCACCTGGCGATTTACCTGCTCGGGTCCCTGGCCTGCGGGATGTTGTTGGATGCCCGGGCCAGCGGGCGCGGGCTGCATTGGGGGCCGGCGACGATCGGTGGATTCTTTATCATCGTGGCGACGGTCTGCGCGACGCTCGTCTCGGTCGCCCAACACGGTCTGACGCCGGTGATCGGCCGCTGGGTGCTGCCGGAAGCCGCCAGCGGCCGAGTTGTGGTGTCGTCGATGTTCCCCGGCGTGGTTTCGCATGATTTCCACAAAAAGGAATCCTTGCACAACCAGTATCTCCAGCAGTTCGAACATCAGCGCGAGCGCGGGTGGCAAGTCCAGCAGGGCTGGCTGGACGATCCCGTGGCGGATCACCCCACGGCGTTCCGGGTGGCGGCCCAGACCCGCGAGGGGAAACCACTGGCGGGCGCGACCGTGACCGGGGAATTTCTGCGTCCCGCCAACAGTCACTTGGATATCGCGTTCGATCTGGCCGAGCGCGCACCCGGCGTGTATGAGACAGAGTTGCAATTGCCGGCGGCCGGACTCTGGAATCTGGTCCTGAACATCCGTCAGGGCGAGGAATTACACGAAGTCCGCGCTAACACCGAGGTGCGGGGGCCATAATCGCCCCCTAGAGCGGGTTCCACAGTTTCCTACCGAATCAATGATATAAGTCATGAGGCGTAAGGTTTACATCGAAACATCCGTCATCAGTTATCTGACTGCACGGCCAAGCAAGACCATTCTTGGCGCGGCGCATCAACAGATTACTTCCGCGTGGTGGGAACGGCGATCCGAATACGAACTTCTGATCTCTGAAGCAGTTTTACGCGAGTGTCGAGCGGGTGATCCCGATGCGGCTCAAAGGCGTTTGGCGATTGTGGCTGATCTACCCTTGCTGCTGATTACAGAAGATGCACTACAGATCGCGGAAGCTTTGCTAAAAAAAACCATCATTCCCCCCAAAGCAGCGGAAGATGCTTTGCATATTGCTATCGCTACCGTTTATGGTGTGGATTA
>REEE01000083.1 GCA_007695245.1 Candidatus Competibacteraceae bacterium
GACACGGCTATGGTGGAACGAACATCTTGCTGACTATGATACATACATCAGTGAAGCCGTCATTGAGGAACTTGAGGGAGGCTCGTTTCCCGGCAAATCCGACGCACTTAAACTTATTGAAGGTTTGCCACTCCTCGATATCAACGAACCCATTGCTGACATTGTAGCAAGTTACATCTCGCACCACGTTATGCCAAACGATCCTGCGGGGGATGCGCTTCATCTTGCAGTTGCGTCGTTCCACAAATGTGATTTTCTAGTCACTTGGAACTGTCGTCACTTAGCAAATGCGAATAAGTTTAGCCATATCCGCCGGATCAATACTTTACTTGGGCTTTATGTCCCGGCACTCGTAACACCCCTTGAGCTACTTGGAGAATCTCTATGAAGCCCGATCCAACAATTGATGCTATTCGTGAAGTACGCCATCAGATCTCAGTATCTGTTGGCCATGACGCCCGGAAATTGGTGGAACACTATCGCAAACTTCAAGCAAGACATCCTGATAGAGTCTTTTCTCGCGCTACTGAAAAATCGAAACCGAAAGATAAAAATGTTGCCTAACGAAGGCGAAAAGGAAAAAGAGGTCAGACTTGATTTGTTTCGATAGACCTAATCGGGTTGCCGGGGGCTTTCACCTCATCAGTTTACGCCCATGCCGGGCGTACACAATCACATGCACTCGGGCAGAAAAAAGCGCCGCTCGTTCCTCGCTATGCCTTTTGCTGCCGGTGATGTGACGCGGTCCGCACCTCCCCCAATCTCCCGTTCGGCGCAATAGCCGCAGCCTGACCACCCACCGCGTCTTATCGCCCGGCCTCCTCTTGGCCCCGCGCGCCGCCGCACCCGCCCGTTCACCTCCGAAAACCCCGCCCCCACCCGCCCATCGGCGGGTTTTTTTTTCGCCTATTCGCCACAACCGCCAGAGTCGGGTATCCACTTAAGCCGGGACAGTTAGCAATTTCAATGGGTTAAATTTTTTCGGTGTTCTTGGCTTTCGGGGCACGGGCAAGGGGGCCATCCGGTCCACCATCCAGTCAAACAAGTCCGGGAACGAAGTCCCAAACAGGCGTTCGGCGGCCGTGGTCCCATCGGCGCGTTTGAGGTCGAAGTTATGAATCACGGTCATCACCTTCAGGCGTTGGGTCGGCGTGCCTCTGGCACAATGATTCAGTTGTGACAGATAGCCATTCCGGCCCTCGACCGCTGAGGAGGCCCGCTGGAATTGGCCGGCGAGGTCACTGGCCCAGGCGTGGTAGGTTTCCAACGCGGGCGGCGTTACCGTCGCCGTGAGCGGGTGCTGCAGGAGCACGGCCTGAGCCTGTCGGAACGCCTGCTGATCGGCCGTTTTCAGGGTCGGGGTTTTGGTTTTCTCCACCTGGGTCTGCCAGTAGACGACGGGGAGCAGCTGCTGCTGTAACCCATGTTGGGCGGGTGAGTCGAGGGCCAGCGGGGCTGTCCGACGTTCAACCTCGAGCCACCAGGCATCGACGAGAGCGGCCAGCCCGGGGATTTGGCGTTCGAACTTGCGCACCGCCGCATGATTGTCGCGCGCCGTATAGGCACCCTGAAGGGTGTTCAGGGTCGCCACCGCCTGCTGCAGGTGGCTCTCGATCTGGGCTGAACTTTGCGCCTGGCTGTCGGCCAGGGTGAAGGGATGTACGGCTTGCGAGGCCTGTTGCAGCGTGCGCTGATCGGTCGCTCGATCGTCTCGGAGCGCCTCAGCTTGTGCGCTGAGGTGCGCCAGGAGCCGCTGTTGAACGTGCGGGTCGTGACCCTGGGCCTCCAACCCCCTGAGCTGCTGCTGGGCCTGCGTCAATGGCGCCTCGACCCGCGCCAGTTTTAAGCTCAGGCTCACTTCCCATCACTTTGGCTAAATCCCGCAGGGCATGAAATAAATCCGGCACGCTGGGGCACCCCAAACCCTTCAGCGCCAGCTTGATCAACGCCTGGGCCCGATCGCTGACCACATACCGGACCTCCAGTCCCACGGTGCGCACCGCCGCCCGAACCCGCTCCTGCCCAGTGCCATAGGTCCGATCATCGGCCGCCTCTTCCAGCACCAGATAACCCGACCCTAAATCCATCATCACCAACACCACTTCATCGAAAAAGGTTTCGTCAGCCCCGGCAATGATTTCCCGCCGACGCCCCTCTTGACCTAATCGTTGTTCCTGTTCCGTTGGGTAGGCCAGGATGACGTCTTCCATCTGCGTGCGTAACGACCTCAGGGCACTCGGCGAGACCGCCAGGTACCGCTCGAGCCGGATCCGATGAAAAAACTCGGAGATCCGCTCGGCCCCCATCCCCCCTTTCAGACCAAAGACCAACAGCACCGCCAACACCAAGACCCGCAGCCACCGCGCGCCCTGCTCGGGTTCCCATAGCTCCGCTTCCGGCACCTGCCCGGCGCGCTCGCGCAGCCCCTTACAATGCCGATCCACACTGCTTTTCGGTAGCCCCGTCGCCTGGGCCAGCTTCCGGATCGATTGCGGGCCCCGTTCCCGGAGCACGGTGCAAATTTGTTGGCAGCGCCCTCGTAGGTCCATCCCCAGTCACCTCGTCTGTCAGCCAATCGCTACACTCATCGCTCTTCTGGCATTATCCGTCTCGGGGGTGAAAGAGGTAAACTGTCCCGCCTTAAGTGGGTAGCCTTCTCTACGAGCAAGCGCTGAAGCCCTGGTTGGAAGACAACGCCACGGAACGGGCGCGCGAGATCGCGCGGGTCGCCCAGCATGTGGAAATCAGCCTGCACGCCCTGCTGGACCGCCAGAACGCTCAGCTGGCCGACTATCTCAACCGACAAGTGGAGGGCCAGACTATCTCCGGCCTGGATGGACTGATCGCCCAAGCGGAACAACATCTGGATGAATTGAACAACCGCCTGGAAACCCGGCGTCAGGAGTTGGACAGGGAACGCCACTGCACGGTGGCCGATATCGTTCACCTGGGGCGGGCGCGGGTGCTCCCTCACCCGGAACGGCAAAGCCCGCAGATCGCGCCGATGGTTCGGGATGACGAGGTGGAACGAATGGCCGTCGATACCGCGCGGGCCTACGAGGAAGCGCGGGGCTGCGTGGTGGAAAGCGTGGAAGCCGACAACCGGGGTTTCGACCTGATCTCGCGCAAGCCACACCCCGAAGACCCTAAGAGCTTCGTTGAAGTGCGCTTCATCGAGGTCAAGGGCCGGGCGGGGGTCGGGGAGATTTTCTTGAGCGCGAACGAATACCGGGCGGCGGAACGCCTGAAGGGGGATTACTGGCTCTATGCGGTGTTCGACTGCGCCTCTCAGCCGGAACTTCACCCGTATCAAAACCCCGCGCAACTGGACTGGCAACCGGTGACCAAGGTTGAGCACTACAAAATCAAGCCGGATGCCGTATTGAAGGCGGGATGATGGACCTTGAAACCCTCAAGAGACAGCTTGCCGCCGGTGAATCCGTCGAACGGGAATTCAAGTCTGATCGCCGGCAAATCTCCGACCAGGAAATTTATGAGGACGTGGTGGCCATGGCCAATGCTTCCGGGGGCGTGTTGCTGATCGGCGTGAGGGATGATGGGACGGTGTCGGGCGCGAAACCCCGTCACGGGAAGACGACGGACCCGGTGAAGTTGCAGGCGGCGATTTTTAACAATACCGTTCCCAGCGTCAACACCCGGATTTCCCTGGTTGCGCATCCCGATGGTCCGGTCATCGCTATCGAAGTTGATCCCTATCCCGAACCCTGCGCCACAACGGCGGGTAAGTCGCTACGGCGCACTCTTGGGGGTGACGGTAAACCGCAAACCGTTGCCTACTATCCCCGCGACCATCGTTCCCGGCGCATGGACCTGGGTCTGCTGGATTTTTCCGCTCAACCCCTCCAGGGAACCGCTTTCGCCGACCTCGATCCCCTGGAATTTGAACGGTTGCGGCAAACCATTACCCGTCTTCGGGGGGATCGTAGCCTGCTGGACCTCTCCGATGAGGAACTGGCCAAGGCGCTGAGGCTGGTCGAAACCCAGGAGAGCGGCCTTGTGCCTAATATTGCCGGCCTGTTGCTGCTGGGTAGAGAACCGGTGTTACGCAACGTGTTGTCTACCCATGAAGTGCATTTTCAAGTCCTGGACGCCCAGCAACAGGTGAAAGCGAACGATGCCTTTCATGGTCCTCTGCTCCAAACCTTGGAACATCTGGAAGCGCGCTTCGCCGCTCGCAATAGCGAGCAAGAAGTCGCGGTGGGCCTGTTTCGCCTGCCCGTGCCCGACTACTCCCCGGTCGGTTTTCGGGAAGCCGTCAACAACGCGGTGCTCCACCGGGACTTCAGCCAAATGCAAGCCGTGTACGTGCAGTGGCAACCGGACCATCTGTTGATCGCCAATCCCGGCGGTTTCCCGGCCGGCGTTACCCTGGAAAACCTCCTGGTACACGAACCGAAACCGCGTAATCCCCGCTTGGCGGAGGCGTTCAAGCGCATCGGCTTGGTAGAGCAGACGGGGCGGGGGGTGGACAAAATTTTTCTGGAGCAACTGCGGTACGGCCGTCCCGTACCGGACTACTCGCGTAGCGATGCCTATGGCGTGCGGGTGATCTTGCGCGGCGGGGAAGCGTCTCTTCAGTTCGCGGCCTTTGTGTTTGAGCAGGACAAGCAGGGCCAACCCCTGACCTTGGATGATCTGCTGGTTCTGAACACTCTCTTTTTTGAGCGACAGATGGACTCGGAAACCGCCGCCACGTTGCTCCAGAAAGATCGTTCCAACGCGCGGGCTACCCTGGAGAGATTGCATGAACGCGGTTTGATCGAGCGGCGGGTTAACAAGCGGGCTCCCTGGTACCACCTCTCAGCCGCGCTTTACCAACGCTTTCACCTGAAGGCGGAATACATCCGTGCTAAAGGCTTTGAGCCACTTCAGCATGAGCAGATGGTGCTGGAATATGCGCGCCAACATGGGGGAATTTCGCGCGGAGAAGCGGCTGGGTTATGCCAGATCAATGTTCATCAGGCCAGTCGTTTACTAAAACGCATCAGCAGTAAAAATAAAGAATTTCAGTTGGTTGGAAATGGAAGAGGCGCTAGGTATGTCTGGAAACACCACAAATAAACGCACGCGCTCGTTTGTCTTTTGTGCAAAAACGCACGCGCTCGTTTACGCGCTCGTTTCTTGGATGTGGGCGGGATGAGTATGGAAACTTCAGCCTATCCCAAGCGCCTGATTGAAGTGGATTTGCCGATCGCTCGGATATCGGTCCATGCGCGGCGGGAGAAGTCGATCCGTCACGGCCATATTTCCACTTTGCATATCTGGTGGGCCAGACGACCGCTGGCTGCCTGTCGGGCGGTGCTCTGCACGTCGCTCTGGCCCGATCCGGTGGATCTGACGGCATGGGCGGAACGGGGGGACGAGATCCCGG
>REEE01000082.1 GCA_007695245.1 Candidatus Competibacteraceae bacterium
CGGTCGCGTGCCGCGCCCCGGTCTTGACCGCCGCGCCGTTGCCCAGGCTGTAGGGATGGCTGACCACCCGCGCGCCCTGTTCTCGGGCGAGGTGGGCGGTGGCGTCGGTCGAGCCATCGTCCACCACCAGAATCTCCGCCGCCGGAAACCGCGTCTTGAGCTGACCCAGCACCGGCCCCAGGTTGCCCGCCTCGTTCTTGGCCGGCAGAATGATGCTCAAGGGGTAGTCCATGAGAATTTCCGTTCCCGTCGTTGAGGGCTACAGCGTAGCCGACATCCGCTTATCCAGCAAACAGCTTGAGAATAGCGGGTGGCGTGGCTTCGCTGCGGGTGGCCCTTGCCGGGCGCGCGACGGCCAGTGGCCAGGAACCCCTTCCTCATTGCAGCGCGCCGCGCGACTCGACTGGAGAGGAAAATCCATGAACGAGATCCCTGAATCGATCCGCCAGGCACTGGCGGCGCTGGCCGCCCAACCGGAGCACGACAGCGACTGGTCCGATTTGCCGGCCACGACCGCACCAGACTGGCAGGGCGCGCGGCGCGGCCCGTTCTACCGACCGGTCAAAAAGCCATTGACCGTGCGGATCGACGCCGAACTTCATTCCTCAATGCCCGCTCGGCCATGGAAAGGTCTTCGGATGCGGATCTTCCGACTTTGCGCGATCACGATGGCTCCCGAAGCCAAGTCTTGGCTATGATGTTGCAATACATCATCCAATAAAATCCCGCGCGCGGCGCGCGGCAGATTTTCCAGACGCAACACCCCACAATCCGCCTTTCCCGCGCGCCAGATCATTTCTTCAAAGTCATGATCCGTAGTGACGATAATCCGCTGTTCGCTCACCGCCCAACGCAGAATGTCGTCATCCGGCATTCTCGGATCTTTCTCCGCCACGGGAGCCACATCATGCCCGAGGCGCATCAACTCATCGACCAGGAAGCCTCTGGCATTGACCTCCACCAGGAACTTCATCTATGCGGCGACCCGGTCGACAACGGACTCACCCGCGACCAGATGGTGGGCGTAGAGCAGGGCAGCGCGCAGGTCGTCCGGCTCGAGGTCGGGGTAGTCTTCCAGAATTTCCTGCCCGGTCGCGCCCTTGGCCAGCAGCTCCAGAATCATTTCCACCGAAATGCGCAGGCCACGAATCAAAGGCTTGCCGCCAAGCACTTCCGGGTTAAAGGTAATTCGCCGTAGCAGGTTTTCCATACCGTTTCCTCTATCGCGATCGATGCCGATCGGCAATGCTCAGTAAAAAATAGAGCGATCAGGAGGTTGGTTCCACCAAGAAGGGCAATGGCCGATTTCACCCCTCGGCGAACACCGCCTCCAGCGTCGCCGCCTCCAGCACCCGCTCTCCCCAGACTTCCAAGCGCGCCGGCTCCGCGCCCGCCAGCGCGGCGACACCAGCCCTGATCCAGTTCCGATCTGGAATACGGTCGGCATCGGTGAAGGCCAGCACCTCGCCACGCGCGGCGGCGATCCCGGCGTTGCGGGCGGCATAGGCACCCGGCGTCGGGCAGACCACGATACGGGCGAAGTCGGCGACGGTCGGGTTCAGACGGAGCGGTGGCTTCGAGGCGTTGTCGATAACTGATGACCTCGCAGCGATCACGTGGCCAGCTCTGCGCGGCCAGCGCCGCCAGACCGGCGTCGATACCCACTTGGTCGTTGTAGACCGGGATGATGACGGAACCCAGCAGGGTCATTGGCACACCAAAAAAGCCGAAGTTTTAATGGCTAAAATGGTTATTTGCGTAGCATGTCGATCTGATTCATCAATTGATTCGCAAAGTGCTTCAAGGTATTTAAATGATCATGAGCCACAACCAGGGCGTTATAAAGTATTTGCGGATCTTCAATGTATTCATGGATCATCTGGTTACGCAATTGCCGCAATTGTATCCATGCCTCAGCCGATGACAGCCAACCGTATTTTTCAGCTTTATTCAGATTGATTAATAACGCTTGTTCTGATTCACCTAAAGCCTTCAACAGGGCTGGAAGCAATTTGTCGCCAAGGGTGTCTTGCAAACGACAAAAACGACTGGTGAAAGCCTCAATCTTCAATGCCAGATCAGGATTTTGCTCCAAAGTTTGGATCTGCCCAAATTCCAAAGGTTGATTGAAAACCTGCCGATCAGCATAGTCAAGGTGTTTGATTTCCTTGTCCACTACGCGGACTAAAAATGCGAGCCTTTCTTGGGTAGCAGCGGCCATATTCATAACATAATACCCTGATCTCGTGCGATCTGATGGATGGGCAGCTTAGATAAATTCGGCGCATCAAGCAATAGATCAATCTCACACTCGCCTAAATTCATGATGATTTTTGCTTTTGCTCGGGCGACATCCCAGGCAGGCTGGCTGACAGCATGGGGTACGGTCACCATCAGATCGATATCACCCCCTTTGGCGGTATCGTCGGTTTTGGAACCAAACACCCTGACCTGAGCTTCCGGGCCAAACACTGTGCGTACTGCCGCTTTTATCACATTGTTTTCTTGGGTTGTCAGGCGCATTTAAGTTTACCCGTGTTGGTTCTTCAAGGGTTCTTGTGGAGTCGAGCGCGCGCGCATCATTTAACTTATTAAGAGGCTGTATAAAAACTAACATGTTGAATTAAAAAGTGTGTAGCCTGGATGAAGCGGAGCGAAATCCAGGAACCCCCCGGATTTCGGCCTGACGGCCTGCATCCGGGCTACGGAGTTTTTGTACAGCTTCTAAACTAGAAGCTCGGCCGCTGGAAACCGCGCCGCCAACTGACCCAGCACCGGCCCCAGGTTGCCCGCCTCGTTCTTGGCCGGCAGAATGATGCTCAAGGGGTAGTCCATGAGAATTTCCGTTCCCGTCGTTGAGGGCTACAGCGTAGCCCATTCCGCCCGCGTTGCCCATCCCGCGTCATGAAGCCGTCGGTCGTCGGGTTTTTCACATGGATCAAGCGCCAAGCATGCCAATCCGCGGGTTTCACGCACGGGAGACCGAAGGGGCCGGCCAGTCCATCAGCGACAACGCCGCCGCTCGTACTCTACCGGTCAATGCGGGCATCCTGGTTGAAAAATAGGCTCCGGCCGAATGCCGTTAATCCTCGGCTGACGCAGGTACGGAACCCCCGGCGACGGGGGTTTTTGTTTTGCCGCATGCCAAGCCCAATGCGCTGGGTCAGCGGCGGGTGGGCCGTCCAGCGAACAGGATCCGATCCGCTCATTGGTTGTTGGTATTTTTCGGTATGATAGCTCGGGAGGGGTCGCTGGTGATGACCGAAGCCCTCAGCGCCTTTCCATACTCGTTACCCGAGCGATGCCCGCCGTGCTGATCTATCTGGACACCTGCTGTTTTAACCGTCCGTTCGACGATCAAAGCCAAACCCGCATCCGTTTTGAAACTGCGGCCAAGCTGCAACTACAGCAGCGGGTCCGTCAGAAAAAAGTGCGGCTGGTGTGGTCTTACCTGCTGGATTTTGAAAACAGCCAAAACCCTTTTCCCGAGCGCGCCGCCTCGATCCTGCTCTGGCGGAATCTGGCCGAGGTGCGCGTCGGCGAAACCGGGGCGGTTCTGGACTGGGGACGCTCGTTGATGACGTTGGGCATCAAACCGTTCGATGCCCTGCATGTGGCCTGCGCGCTGGTGGCCGGGTCCGATCTCTTCGTCACCACCGACGACCTCCTGCTGCGCAAGCTGCGGGGATTCCCGGATCTCGCCGCCTTGCCGCCCGGCGAGGCGCTCGCCAAAGTGGAGCACTGGTATGAAGACTGAAGCCGAGATTCGCGCGGCCGGCATGCGTGCCCTCATTCAAGCCCTGGGAACCGTGGAGGCCGAACAATTCGTTGCGGCGCTGACCCGCGATCGATTCGACTACACCGAATGGCGAAAAACGGGTCTGCCAGATTTGAGCCTTGAGACACTGAGCGCCCAAGCCGCGCAGTACTCACGGACACTGGATGATTGAAAGCCACCTTAGGGAAAGTGGGGACAGACCACGATCTTGGGAATACCACCAACGTCTATCAGGCTTGAATCAGGACGAAAAGAACGACAATGTCGTAGCTACAGATAAGGGGCTACGATTGCTGTTCTCATGGGATAGCGCCAAGAGCGCAACCCACCTCCGCGAACATGGCGTCCGCTTTGAGGTGGCCAAGTGGGTGTTCGATGATCCACTCCATATCACGCGGCAGGATCGCATTGAGGGCGGGGAGCTTCGCTGGCAAACTATTGGAATGGCTGGGGGCGTGGCCTTGCTGCTGGTGGCCCATACCTGGCGCGAGACAGCCAGCGGCCAAGAACACCTTCGCCTCATTTCGGCGCGACGCGCCACCCGGCTGGAGAGGAAAATCTATGAACGAGGTCCCTGAATCGATCCGCAAGGAACTGGCGGCGCTGGCCGCCAAACCGGAGAACGACATCGACTTTTCCGATTGACCGGCCACGACCGCGCCCGACTGGCCGGGCGCGCGGCGCGGCCCGTTCTACCGACCGGTCAAAAAACAACTGACCGTGCGGATCGACGCCGACGTGCTGGAATGGCTCAAGAGCCAGGGCCAGGGCTATCAGCGCCGCCTGAACGCCATCCTGCGCGCCGCCCTGCTCGACCAGAAATCATCGGGTTCCGGGCAATCCCGCCCCCCAAGGCCAAGGCCCGCCTCACCCCTCGGCGAACACCGCCTCCAGCGTCGCCGCCTCCAACACCCGCTCTCCCCAGACTTCCAACCGCGCCGGCTCCGCGGCCGCCAGCTTCGCCTCCGCCCACGCCGGCAGCGGTCCGAAACGGCGGATCAGTTGTCTCCGCAATAGCTTGAGTTCACCCTTGAGTTCACCCTTGAGTTCGCCCTCGCTCTCACCTTCGGCGAACACCTCCTGATAGAACCGGGTCTGCTTCAAATCGACATCATGTAATTCCAACATCCGCCGTACCTCTTCCCGACTCATCGTCGGCAACTTGTAGACCAGAATCGTTTCCACTAAATCGAGCAACACCGTTTCCGGCAACGCCCGCGCGCCCGCCGTCGGCGGTTCCCGCAGCAGTTGCCGCGCCCTGGCCGGTGCCTCGGTCGCCGCGCTGACCCGCAGTTGCACCAGCCGCAGCCCCACCGTGGTCGCCGGCACGTCCGCCCAGTCTTCCAGATACACCCGACGCACTTCCGGCAACCGCACCGCCGAACCATAGCGCCGCTCGTCCAGACGCTCCACCGACCGACGCGGATGGATCACCACCGCCCGCCACGGCCGCACCGGCGCCATCCGGTACAGATACAGGAAAACCTCGGCGAACCACCGCCCGTAAAACGCCTCCTCGGCCTGCATCTGGACCTCGACGAACACCACCGGTCCCCCGGGATTCGTCTCGGGCGGTTCCAGCACGCCATCCAGGCGGAACGCGGTCTG
>REEE01000229.1 GCA_007695245.1 Candidatus Competibacteraceae bacterium
GTTCGCGGCCAGTAGGCGCGGCGGGCATCCCTGCCCGGATTACCTCCTCAACAGTCAATCAATGATGACCGGTTATTTCAACCCGACCACGCCGCCATCCTCGCGGGTAACGACGATGGTCGCCGATCGCGGGCGCGGGCCGTTCGGATCGACGGTCACTACTTGATCGCCCGGGTGGCGGTAAACCGCTCCATTATCCGGCCAGTTGCTGGTGAATCGGCCCGGCTGCGACCGGTCGCCCGGATGCTGGAAGTTGACGAACAGATTCTTACCGTCGGGCGTTGACACCACGCCGGTGGTCTCCTGATCCTTCGGTCCCGCGAGGAAGCGCTTGATTTCGCCAGTGATCGGATTGGCGGCCAGCATCGCGTTCTCGCCGAACGGACCGGCTGCCTGCTGCGACCCGCTCATGTCGGTCTGGATCCAGAGGATCCCGAACTGGTCGATCCACAGGCCGTCGGGGCTGGCGAAGATGTTGTCCGCATTCAGCGCGGGACCGTTCTGTTCCGGCAGGATCTGGCTGTCATTTTCCGGACCCGCCAGGACGAACAGATCCCATTCGAACCGGGTCGCCCAAGAGCGATTACCCTGCTCGCGCCAGCGGATGATGTGGCCAAACGGGTTCGGCCCGCGCGGGTTGGCGGCGTCGATGGGATTGTTGCCGTCTTCGCCGGTGCGCTGGCTGTTGTTGGTCAGCGTCATGTAGGCTTCTCGAGACTGCGGATGCACCGTGCCCCATTCCGGCCGGTCCATCTTGGTGGCACCCGCGACATCGGCCGCCAGGCGCGTGTTGACCAGCACATCCGCCTGATCCTTGAATTCGACGCCCGCCGCCAGCGCGGCCGCGCGGAATTTCGGATCGTTGATGTCGAGCGCGAGCCATTCCCCCCTACCGTTGTCATCGAAGCGCGCGACATACAGCGTGCCTTCGTCCAGAACATCGCCACGGAGGTTTCTGCTGTAGCGCGCCTTGGTCACGAACTTGTAGATGTATTCGTTGCGCGCGTCGTCACCCATGTAGAACACGACCGGCTGGCCGAACTGGGTCGGGGCCAGCCAGGCACCCTCATGGGCGAAGCGGCCCATGGTGGTGCGCTTCTTCGGCGTGCTGGTCGGATCGAACGGGTCGATCTCCACCACCCAGCCCATGGTGTTGGGCTCGTTGCGGTAGTCGGCCGTCGCCGCCGCGCTCTTGATCGAGGCGTCGAAGCGGTCGTACTTGTCATCACTGGGTTCGGCGGTCTCCCAGCCGTAGCGGCTCGAGACGGTGCGCACGCCGTAGCGGCTCTGCTCGCGCGGGACTTCGATGTTGATGTTGTTCGCCGCAAGCAGGTCGTCGAGAACACCGAGGAACGTACGGCCCGCCTCGGTGAGGGTGTTGCCGTCCTGGGTGTACACGTTGCTGGTGGGTTTCTGGTCCACCGTCTCGTCGGTCACGCCGATGATCTTGTTCTGGCCAACGTCGAAACGGGCATAGTAGTTGCCCTGCGGAGCCGAGGTGCCCTGGAAGCCGCGTGCGTCGAACAGAGCGTCGATCCGGGTCAACTGGACCTTGTTGACGAAATAACCGGCCCAGTTCTCCTCGCAGGTCAGATACGTGCCCCAAGGCGTGTAACCGTGCGCGCAGTTGTTGATCGTGCCGCGAGCCATGGTGCCGTTCGGGCTGTGCTTGGTCTTGACCAAATCGCTGCCGCGTACCGGACCCCGAATCTCCATCGGCGTACCAGCGGTGACGCGGCGGTTGTAGTTACCTCTGAAAACTTCCCAGTCGCCGGTCTGCTTGTCTTTCTTGAGTTCCACAACGCTCACGCCGTGGGCCGCAATCTCCTTGCGCACCTCGTCCTCGGGCCGGGGGCCATTGGGCGAGTTGGTCGGGCCAGCGGCATGCAACACGCGCTGGTCCACGTATTCGTGGTTCACGCACAGGATACCGTGGCCGTTCGGGTCGCCGACCATGGGGAAGTAGTGCATGCCGTCGTGGTGCGATCCGACCTGCTGTTCCTGCTCGTCGCCGGTATTGCTGTTTGCCGAATCGAATGCCGGGTAGCCGCCGGTGATCGGCTCGCCCCAGGGAATCAAGACCTGCGCCTTGTAGCCGTGCGGAAGGGTCGTGGTGTCGGAACGGGTTACCGGGATGGCGTCGAAATCGAGCGTGGGGTTCAGGCCGAACGGCGATTTCCCTTGGAGGGGAGGGGGTAGGAAACTAGGACGGGCTTCGGCCAGCGATGCCACGCCAGCCGCGCCGAACAGCCCCGCGACGGCGGCGCTCAAACTGCCCGTCAGAACCTGCCGCCGGGAGAGCCTTTTCTCGAGAATCATGGAAAACTCTGGATTACTCGAGTGATTGCTCATCGGCTCAGTGTCGAAATCCGTCTCGTTCATGGGAGGGATTTTATCGCTCATGTGCCGTTTCTCCTCGTGGTATGGGTTGGGAACGGCGACACTTTAGAAGGTATTTATGAACTATTTATGATTCTTTCATGAAAGATCAACAATGAAACCCGAGAAAAACTTGAATTATTGTAAGTGTTTAGCCTCTTGGTCGAGGACGCGCCGGGTTTCTACGTCAAGATGCGCTACGATCAGTAGGAGGATGAGCGCGACGCGCGGCCGGCGGAGGCCGCGTGTCACGAGTTTCTAATTATGTAACGTACAATAAAAGCATGTCATCATGTCATGAATTTCTTATTGTCTCCAAAATCAAGAAGTTTCCAAAATCGTACGGTGTTATGAGCCACTACCATGCCTGACACGAGGAATATTATGGTGTTTGCTCCACTACGGGTCAGTCCAGGGTTGCTGCTGGATCTCGGGATGATCCAGGTTTGGGGTTGGGGTGCGGAATTCGTGACGCTGCCCGCCGGCGCGACCAGTTACGGCATGGTCACCACTGGCCCATCGCAGCTGCGCGACGTCGAAACCGGTCCGTTCCCCCTGAGCGCGGGGATGTTTTTCGTACTGCCTGACGGCGGTGAGGTCGGCGGCGGTTGCGGTCTGGTGGTTACCCGGTCGGGCTATCGGGGACTGCGCCAGATCGGTGGTCCCCTGGAGCCCGCCGGTCGCCTGCGCTACATCGACGGTTGTGACGACACTCTATTGGTCTGCCCGCCCCGGTTGGGCGAACCCTGCCTGAACCACCTGCATATCCCGCCGCGCACCGATCAAACGCCACACACCCATCCCTCGGTGCGCGTCGGCGTCATCTTGCGGGGAACGGGCGAGTGTCGCACCCCGGACGGGGCGTATCCGCTGCGGCCGGGTCTGGGTTGGGCGATTCCCGCCGGTTGCGTCCATTCCTTTGTGACCGAGGCCGAGGCGCTGGACGTCATCGCCTGGCACCCCGACAGCGATTTTGGTCCCCGCGACGACGATCATCCCATGATCAACCGGACGGTGATGCCCGCCCGATGAGCGGGCGGTACGACATCCGGTCGCCAGCGCGGTCTCGATCAGCGCCGCCCCGGATCGATTTCCCTCGGGGGGGCAAACCGGGAGGAGGGGAGCGGCGCTTCCACCATCTGCTCGTACCACAGCAGGAAAGTCACGAGCATCCACAGTTTCAAACCATGCCGCAGGCCGGGAACGCCTTCCATCTCGTAGTCCAGCAGCCGTTGGACGTAGTCGGGATCGAACAACCCGAGGCGCTGGAGATTGGCGCGGGTGAGGAGATGCTGGCCGTAGCGGCGCATCTCGCCCTGGAACCAGAATCGCACCGGCACCATCATCCCCGACTTGGGCCGGGCGATGATGGCCTCGGGGACCAGATCCCGCACGGCTTTTTTCAGAACGCTTTTTTCCACCGCGCCTTCCAGTCTCAGCGCCGGTGGACAAGCCATGCTGGTTTCGATGATCCGCCGCGAGAACAGCGGCGGCAGCGCCAGCACCCCATGCCCGGCGGTCATTTTTTCCACCTTGACCAGGATCAGGTTGGCACCCTTGAGCCGGATGTTGATGCTGGTAAGTTTGTTGACGAAATCCCGGGGCGTGGGGGCTTGAAAGTACGGTTCCAGCAGCCCGACCAAGGCGTCATCGCCGCCGGCCTCCCGCAGCAGCGCCGGGTCCAGCAGGGCGTTGAGATCCTGATAGCACCGCTGGAAGGCGCGCAGATAATTGCGCTCCAACCAGCCGGCGGCGGGTTCGCCCGGCAGGGGACCGTACAGTCGGGCGAGCAACATGGGGATGTTTTTGGGACCGCCCAGGCAGGGATCGCCGCCTTCGCCGTTCAGCACCACGTCGGCGACCTGGGCCGCCGCCCGCGCCAGCAGGTCGTTGGGCACGGTCACCGGATCGCCGATGGGATCATCCAGCCGCCAGATGATCTCGCGGAGTTGGTCGAGAAAACCGGCCGGGCGGACTTCCAGCCAGTGATGGTCGGTTTGATAACGGTCCACCATCATCTGCACGAACTCATTTTCCCGGGCGTATTCCGCGCCGAAATGCACCGAGAAGGTCGGGATGCGCGTTCCGGATAACTGTTGGCCGGCCACCGCCAGCACCGCGCTGGAATCGATGCCGCCCGACAGAAACACCACGGGTGGTTTTCCGGAACAGACCGCGAGGCACTCGGCCACCGATTGCTCCAAGGCCGCGCGCACCAGGAGGGGATAATCTTCGGCTGGGCGGGAAGCGTCCGTTTCCAGATCTTCAACGCGAAAATGCCGGCGTACCCGCGCCTGGCCGTGGCGAAATTCCAGAATGGAACCCGGCGGCAATTCCTCGATGTCGGCGAACAGGGTGTTGGCACCGGGAATAAAGCTGAAGCTCAGGTATTCCGGCAGCGCCCCGGCCCGCATCCGGCGCGGCAGGGTGGGATCGGCGAACAGGGCCTTGATCTCGCTGGCGAACAGCAGCCGGCCCTGATGCACGGTCCAGTACAGGACTTTCACTCCGGCGGGATCGCGCACGAGATAAAAAGCGTCACCCTGGTTCATCGCCAGCACGAAAACGCCGGTCAGGCGAGCGAGCGAGGATGTCGGATTCGAACGCAATCCCGCCAGCAGGCGGGCGGCGACGGTCTGGATCGGCGAGTCGTCACGCTCCAGCAGCGCGTCGGTCTCGAACAGCACGCCGCCGTAGCCGAGCAGGGTAGAGTCCCGCCGGGCGAGTTGGGATTCCCGATTCCAGGCGGCGACGCCGTGGCCGATTTCCACGGTGTCGCCGGCTGCGGTCGCGCCGCGCGCGCGCTCCCAGCCCGAGGGACAGCGGTGCGCCAGCAACCCCGCCATGCGCGCCAGCAGGCCGTCCGCCGGCGGTCCGCAATAGCCGAACAGGCAGGCCATCGCGCTACGCGCTCCCTACCGGGTCAGTCATGGTCCACGCTCGTA
>REEE01000079.1 GCA_007695245.1 Candidatus Competibacteraceae bacterium
GAAGCCCGCAATCACTTCATCATCTTGGGAGAATCCTCATGAAAGCCGTCGCCCCTCCTTGCCCTCCCAGCAGGCCCATGGCCCCGTTACCGACCGCCGTGGTCGAGATCGGCCAGATCCACTTCGGAGGCAACATCATCCCCCACTCGTGGTACCAACAGATCACGCTGGAATCCGGCAAGCCGGACTTGCCCGCCATCATCATCCTGGCCGAGATCGTCTACTGGTATCGGCCCATCCACACCCTCGACCAGGACGGCAGGCCCGTTCTATGCAAGCACTTCGACGGCGACCTGTTCCAGTGCAACGCTGCCTACTACGAGAAAAAGTTCGGTCTGACAAAGACCCAAGCACGCCGGGCGATCACCCGACTGGAGGAAGCTGGCCTTATCCGCAGAGAATATCGTGACATCGTGCAGCAGGGCATTCTGCGGAACTGCGTCATGTTCGTGGAGCCGGTACCCTCAGCGATCCTGGCGATCACGCACCCCACCGTCATTGCCGAATTACCCTCACCTGTAGGTGAGACCCCCTCACCTGTAGGTGAGACCCCCTCACCTGTAGGTGAGACCCCCTCACCTGTAAGTCACCATACAAAGATTACTACTGAGACTACGACTAAGACTTCCACAGAGAATACCACCACCACCCCAAACCCCTCCTCCACGGACGAGTCCAAACGGGCGCGTGGTGGTCGTGGTAGTCGTGGTGTTGAGGATCCCAACCAAGACCCGGACGGCGACCGCGGGACCCCCCCGCAGATTCCGAACGAGGACCCCCCGGCCAGCCGGAACAAGACCCAGACCGCACGAGCCACGGAGGAGCGCGGCGGCAGCCCACCGGAAACCCAAAAAACGGTCGCCAGCGCGGAGGCCATCAACGGCCCGCGACCCGAACTCACCTTCCCGGCCAAGCTGACCGAGCCGGAGTTGGCGGATATGACCGCCCAAGTCGCGCCCCTCCCGACCGACGTCGCCCAACAGATGCTGGACGTGATCGAGGCGAGGATCCGGAGCGGCCAGATCCGCACCAACCCCGCCGCCATGCTCCGGGGCATCATCCGCAAGTACCACGCCGACCCCATCCACTTCGATCCCTCGACCGGCTATCACATCGCCGACCAGCGCCACCGGCACGCCGAAGCCGAAGCCCGCTGCCGGGCGGCCGCGCAGGCTCCACCGCCGCCCGCCCCCGCACCGAGGACTCCGCCCCCGCGCACCGAGGAGCAACGGCGGCACGCCCGACAGTTCGTGGCGGACGCGATGCGTAGCCTGCAGGGGCTGTGACGGAATGGAGAATTTCAGAATGCGGTCGCCCGACCCCCCTAGAGCGCACGGGCGGTGAGTCCCGAACCAGGATTACCGGGGCGGTTCACGGGGCTGCCTATTCAAGTCCAGGAAATCCTGATCGCAGGATCTTTGTGGTTGGCAACCTCAAGCATCAGGCCTCCCTTCAAAAAAGAAGCACTCCGGCAAGATGGCAGGTGCAATGGTTTCGATGTCTTCCGCGGACACACCACAGGCGAGGAAGCTGTCTCGCCACTGCCGGACAACCGCGACGATTTGTTCGATCTCATGGCGCGCTTCTTCCACGGACAGACCAAACCGCCCCGCCTGGGACACCAAATTGTAGATGCTGGCTGTGCGACCGTAGCGACCCACGGTCAACGCGAGGTCGCGTCGTTCAAGGCTGATCACGGGTGCAGGCACCAGGTCATAGGCGGGCGAGAGGCGCCAGCCTTTCTGCCGACGCAGCAAGGCATGGTTGCGCGGATGATCGTCGTTGTTGGTCGCGGCCGCGTTGAAGACCATCCTGCGGAACAGTTCGGCGCAATCGGCTTCGGGCTTGTCGGACCACCGCCGCAGGTTCTCCGCCAGCAAGGGGTAGGACCAGCGGTCCCGGTCCAGATGACTGTCGCCGCAGTCGAGCACGGTCAGGCCACTGACCAAGCCGAAGCGCAGGTAACCGCCCTCGGTGTGTTCCCGATCGAAACGCTGCAGCATCAGCACATCGCCGCTGCCAACGGACTCCAGCCGCGCCTGGGTAACGTTCAAACCGCACCGCCTGGCCAGATCAAGCGTAGCGAACTCGACCCGCTGCAGGTTGAAGCGGTCGTCCGTGGCCGGAAACTTGCCCAGCCACAGGCGGTGACCATCTTCGATCGTTGCCTTTGGGCGTGCACCGCCCAGGCTGGTGCCAGGATCAAGCTGTTCGAGCAGGTGCGCGGCCACGCGCTCGCCTTCTTCGATGGCCTGTGCCGCGGCGATCAGGTCGCCTAGCTGATGCGTCCGGTTGTAGGTTCGCTTGGGCGCCGGCGGCTCGGCCTTGAGTCCAAAGCTCAGATACCCGGCGCCGTCCTGGGGACCATGAAGCAGGTAGTCGACCTCCTGGAGGTCGGCCGGACCGCGCTCCAGCTTGTGTTCGATGACACGCCGACCCCAGGCGTCCGGCGCGGCGTCGCGGACCGCACCCGGGATGCCCTTGAGCTGCGTGAACTCGAATACTTCCTTGGCCAGGGGCAACCGGAACGGATCGAGCGCCACCGCCGCCGGCCTCGCAAGGTAGCGATCGCCGTACCGGAAGCGCCCGATCTGAGTACCATCCGGCAAGGTCCGCACACGCAGCAACGCCGCCGGAACCGGTTCCAAGGCGCCGGGAAGCTGGATGTAGACGTAGACCTCGCGTTCAGAAGTCATAGTCTTCGCTGGCCTTGCGTGGTTTGCCGGCACGTGAAGGGCGCCGTGCGGCTTCGAGCCCCTTGCCATGAAGATCGGCGTCGGGATCGGCCACGCCGTCCAACGTCCGATCCAGCCCTAGAACCCATAGCACAGTGAAACACACCCCGACTGCCGTGCCGGGCTTGCCCAACTCCAGTGCAGTCAGGGTGTTGCGGTTGATGCCCGCCTTGCTCGCCAAGTCAGCCACGGACCAGCCGCGCCGGATGCGCGCGACCCGAACACGCTGGCCGAGCTGCGCAACCTGCTCGGCGACTTGCATGGGAACTTCAAACTTGCTCATTGAACTAGGTGCCTACTAATTTAACGCCTACTATAATAGGCTTCGGCTCAATAAACTGCAAGCGCTGATAGCTGTATTTGCCCGTTTAATCAGTCACTCAAGCGCATAACGCCCTATTTCTTGGGCAAATCAACCAATTGCGAAAGCAGGGCAGAGCATTCAGCCGGCTTTTGAGGACCATAGAGAGCCCCCATGGACAACTCGTTCGACATGCAAAGCAGGCGAGGCTCTCTGTGGCATCGCTGGGATCCGCACATCCATACACCCGGCACCGCCTTGAACGACCAGTACGTCGGGCCGGACCCGTGGGAATCGTTCTTGAGCGCCATCGAGACTTCCAGCCCGCCTATACGGGCACTTGGTATCACAGACTACTGCTTCAACCGACCTTAAATGACGAGTTTGGTAGGGTGGATAAGGCGCTTGCGCCGCATCCACCAGTCGCCTGTTCGGTGGATGCGCTTCGCTTATCCACCCTACAACTAAGCCGGTATGATTATTTCAAGAAATCGCCTTAAAAGCCTGCTGGTGGACCATGGTCTCCTGCTGCATCCGGCCCGGCACGCCCGGTTGAAGAACCGGCAACCGGCGGCGACCGTCGGGAGCCTGATCGAACGCATCAAGGTCGAGAGCCTGCTCGACGTCTGTCGTCACACCTGATCGAGTCCCCCCACCCCGAGCAGCAGCTCCAGCCTCTCGTCGAGACCTTGACTGCGCATTGTGACCTGAGACCCTCGGGCAAGCACATGGTCGGGCGCGACTTGGGGCGGATGGAGCCCACCCCAGCGCTCAAATACCGAGCGGCCGCGTGTGCGGCAGCGAGTTGTGGGGGTCCTTGAGTTCAGCAAAATGGCTCCTGTCAAGCGATAAAAACTTGAGAATCGAGTTCCAGGCAGATCCTTACCGTCCGAAGCGCGCCGCCTTGCCGAGTTCCCGTTCGATCTCCAGGAGCCGGTTGTACTTGGCGATGCGTTCCGAACGGCAGGCCGAACCGGTCTTGATCTGGCCGCCGCCCATGGCGACGGCGAAATCGGCCATGAAGGTATCCTCGGTTTCCCCGGAACGATGGGAGATCACGAAGCCCCAGCCCGCCTTGCGGCACAGATGGATGGCGTCGATGGTTTCGGTGACGGTGCCGATCTGATTGAGCTTGATCAGTACCGCGTTACAGGCTTTTTCTTCGACCGCCCGGGCGATGAACTTAGTGTGGGTCACCAGGAGATCGTCGCCGACGATCTGGATGCGGCCGCCCAGTTCCGCCGTCATGGTCTTGAATCCGGCCCAGTCGTTCTCGTCGTGGCCGTCCTCGATGGACACGATGGGATATTGATCGATCCAGGTTTTGAACAGGGCCACCATTTCATCGGCGGTCTTGTCGCCCTGGCCGCTGCGGGACAGGCGGTATTTGCCCTTTTCATAAAAGGAACTGGCCGCCGGGTCGAGGGCGATGGCGATGTCCTGGCCGGATTTATAACCGGCCGCCGCGATCGCTTCCACGATCAGGTCACAGGCTTCGTCGTTGGTCTTCAACTGCGGGGCGTAGCCGCCCTCGTCGCCAACGCTGGTGCTGTAGCCCCGTGCCGCCAGGATCTTGTGGAGGGCGTGGAAGGTTTCGGCACCGTAGCGCAGCGCCTCGGCAAAGGTGGGCGCGCCCACCGGGAAAATCATGAATTCCTGGAAATCCATCCCGGAGTCGGCGTGCTCGCCGCCGTTGAGCACGTTCATCATCGGGATCGGCAAGTGTACCGCGCCAACCCCGCCGAGATAGGCATACAACGGCAATCCGCACGCCTGCGCGGCGGCGCGAGCCACCGCCTGGGAAATCCCCAGCATGGCGTTGGCCCCCAGCTTGGCCTTGTTCTCGGTGCCGTCCAACTCAATCAT
The DNA here is from genome assembly GCA_007695245.1 of Candidatus Competibacteraceae bacterium. Lineage (GTDB taxonomy): Bacteria > Pseudomonadota > Gammaproteobacteria > Competibacterales > Competibacteraceae > REEE01. The sequence continues at coordinate 4,903 of REEE01000079.1, forward strand.
GCGGTAATCGATCTCCGCCTGTCGGCGCGGGTCCATGCCCTTCAAGCCGGGAGCGAGAATCTTGTCGATGTTTTTGATGGCCTTGCGCACCCCTTTGCCACCGTAGCGGTTCTTTTCACCGTCGCGCAGTTCGACCGCTTCGTTCTCGCCAGTGGAGGCACCGGAGGGTACCGAGGCGGTGCCAACGATGCCGTTATCGAGATGAACGTTCACCCGAACGGTGGGATTGCCGCGGGAGTCCAGGATTTCCAGCGCGTCGATGGAATCAATGCGGATCTTCATGGGTATCTCCTTGGTTCAGATTGAATTCTTCAATACCACGTAACTACTAACATATCCCGCCGGTGTGGCGTAGATTGACCCAGGGTCTGGAAGGTGCTGCGGGTCAGACTGACGCTGGGGCGGGCGGGTCCGGATCG
>REEE01000168.1 GCA_007695245.1 Candidatus Competibacteraceae bacterium
ATTGTGAATAATTGTGAATAATTGTGAATCATTGTGGAGCCATGATGGAAATTCAGGAACGACAGCAAGGAGATGTTCTCATTCTGGAACCGGCGGGCCGGCTGGACAGCCCGACCTGCCGCGCGTTTGAAACCCGCCTGCTGGCGGCCTTGGACCCAACGCGGGGCACCTGCGGCAACTGGGGTTATTGTTTCGGCTCACCACGCATCTGGAAAGCGCTGCGCCAACCCTGCGATTACAGGAAGCGGTGGCCGAGATGCACCGCTTCCTGAATCATCTGACCGACCGCTTGCTGGCTGGCTGAGGCCAGCGCGCCGGACCAACCGGTCATGGCCGAGTGGTCCTGGGAGCGTCTGTCGGTCATTGCTGAGTTGGCCGAACAATTTGGCTGGCTCGAACTGCGCCAGCGGATTTTGCTGGCTATTCGAAGCCGGTTGTTGTCGCGCTGAAGCGGGGAATGCGATCTGGATCGCCGCGGAACGACGTGGAATCCACGCCAGTACGCCACGAACGTTACCCAACCGACCGCCGGCTATTGGGGTCCTGAAGCGCCGCGCTCGATGATTCTCCCCTCAACAGCGCGCTGATTTGCCGCGCCGGGGCCGGACGGCTCAAGTAGTAGCCCTGCATTTCATCGCACCGGTGTTGCTGCAAGAAAGCCAACTGCGCCGGATTTTCCACCCCCTCGGCGATCACCTTGAGCCGCATGCTGTGCGCCATGGCGATGACCGCCAAGGCGATCGCGGTATTGTCCTGATTACCGATAATGTCGCTGACGAAAGACCTGTCGATTTTCAATTGGTCGATCGGGAAACGCTTTAGATAACTCAGCGAAGAATACCCGGTACCAAAGTCGTCGATGGACAGATGGACCCCGATCCGCTTGAGCGCGTGCAGGGTGACGATACTGCCCTCCACATTCTTCATGAGCAATCCCTCGGTAATCTCCAAATCGAGATAGCGAGGTTCCAGTTCGGCTTCCTCCAGGATTCGGCCGACCATTTCGACGAGGCCGGGCCGCAAAAACTGGCGGGGAGACAGATTGACCGCCATCCGCAGCGGTGGAAGTCCTTCTTTTTGCCACGCACTGGCCTGCCGGCAGGCGGTTCGGAGCACCCACTCGCCGATCGCCTCGATCAAACCGGTTTCTTCGGCCAGCGGCACGAATTCCGTCGGCGATATCAACCCGCGCCGGGAATGTCGCCAGCGTAGTAGCGCCTCAACGCCGATGATCCGGCCATGGCGGAGATCCATCTGCGGCTGGTAGTACAATTCCAGTTCCTGGCGTTCCAGAGCGTAGCGCAGACTTTGTTCCAGAGTCAGTCGCTCCAGGGCGCGAACGTGCATGTCCTGGCTATAGAATTGGACCGTATCGCGACCGTTGTCCTTGGCGCGATGCATGGCGATGTCGGCATTCTTCAGGAGGGTTCCCACATCCTCGCCGTCCTTGGGAAACAGGCTGATGCCGATACTGGCGGTGATGAAACATTCATGGTTCTCAATTTGGAAAGCGGGGACAAGCGCTTCCAGGATCTTGCGCGCGAACCCTGCCACAGGGTCTTCCCGATGCAGATTTTCCAGTACGATGACAAATTCGTCGCCGCCCAACCGCGCGATGGTGTCCTCTCCCCGGCCGCAGGCCAGCAGGCGGGTCGCCGCCGCCCGCAGCAGTCTATCCCCCGCGGTGTGGCCCAAGCCGTCGTTCACTTTCTTGAAGTGATCCAAGTCCACGCACATCACCGCGAAACTTTGGCCCGTGCGGCGCGCATGAGCGATGGCGCGCTTGAGCCGATCCTGTAGCAAAAGACGGTTCGGCAACCGCGTTAACGCGTCGTGCGTGGCCTGGTACGCCATTTGTTGGGTCAGCCGGCGGGTCTCGGTGATATCGCTGAACGCAACGACCGCGCCCGACACCCGCCCGCCCGGGTCGCGGATCGGTGCCGCCGAAGCCCGCACCGTGTATTCCCGGCCGTTGCGACTCACCAGCACCCCGTTCTCGGGCAACCGGGACAACTGGTTTTTGCGCAGGCACAACGCGGCCAGATCCAACTGGGAGCGACGATCGGGGTCGTTGGCGAGGCGGAAAATCGCGCCCAGCGGTTGGCCTTGTACCGTCCCTTGCGCGCAGCCCAGCAAAGACTCGGCGGTAGGGTTCAAATATTCCACGCGGCCACGGACATCCGTGACCACCACGGCGTCGCCGATGGAATGCAGGGTCACCCGAGCGCGCTCCTGCTCCACGAGCAGCGCGCGCCGCGCCTGCCGCCAGCGCCACCCGACCCACAACGGACAACTCAGTCCCTGCGCCAATAGCGCCGCCGCCGGTGGAAACCAGCGCTGCGAGATCTGCAGCAGCCCGAAACTGACGACGAGCGTCAACAGCAGCATCAAACCGGCCAGTGGCAGCGTCCAATTTGGCGGACAAACCGCGTACATCACCAACGGGAGCAAGACCAGAAACGCGGTCAGCGCCATGAAACTTTTTTGGGACACTGGCTGGATCGTCATTCCGCGCAGCAAGGCATCCAGGATGTTGGCGTTGAATTCCACCCCCGACATCGGTTGCGCCTGGGCGGAAACCGGGGTCGGCAAGGCATCGCCCAAACCGACGGCGGTAACGCCGACCAGCACCCATCGATCGTGAAATACCGTTGGAGTGAAGTGACCGCTGAGCAAATTGTAATAGGACACCTGCTGAAAATGTCCGGGTGGACCGGCAAAAGGAATCAGAACGTGGTAATCACGCTGCCAGGCACCGGAAACCATGGGGTTCGGCGTCGGGGCGCGTCGGCCTGGCAGCGTTTGCCAACCGTCGGGATCGACCACTTCCAGTAGGGCCAGGGTCAGGGTCGACCAATGCGGTGAACCGAGACCCGCTTTCAGATAAACGCCACGGGCGATGCCATCCTGATCCAGATCCACGTCGACGTGTCCCAGCCGGGCGGCGGCCCGCGCCAGCGCCGGAATCGGCAGCGTCTCGATCAATTGACCCCGCGCCCGGACTTGTTCGTTGAGCGCTGGCAGCACCACCCGACCGTAATCAGCTAGCGCGGAGGCCAGCTCCCGGTCGGCCGTGGGATCGCCAAGGTCGGGTTCGGCGAAGGCAATGTCCAACGCCACCGCCTTCGCGCCGGCCTCCGCGAGTTTGCGCACCAGTTCGGCGTGAACGTGGCGCGACCAGGGCCAGCGCCCGATGTCCCGCAGGCTCTGCTCGTCGATGGCGACGATGACGATGTCCTCGGCGGGCACCCGCGATCCAGCCGACAGATTCCAGTCGTAGAACAGTAAATCCCAGCGGTTCAACCAGCCCGTCTGACTCAGCGCCAGGGCCAGCAGGATCAGCGCCAGCGCCAGGCCGGTCGTTTCCAACCAACGAATGCGAGCGCGCAACCATCCGATCATAAGACCAGAATCAGCCCGAGAATGGTGAGGAATAACAGTGGCCAGTAATGCGCCGGGGGAACCTCGATGCGCTGGGTTGGGCCGTAGGGCCCCGCGTAGCCATCGGCGTCGATGGTCCGCATGCGCAGATAGTAAAAACCGGACGCGGGCCGGGGGATGGTCAATTGCGGTTCGGGTACCCGCCGATCGACCATCACGTTTTCAAACCGGGGATCCCTGGCCAGTTGGAATTGATATTGCTGGCTCGGCAGTCCCGCGCTCCAGCGAAAGGTCATTTCGTTGGCGGTGACCTCGGACACCTGCAATTTTGGCGTCGCTTGTAGCCTGAACGTTTGCGGATCGCTGAACGGTCCTACCCGGCCGGCCGCGTCTTGGGTAGCCACCCGCCAGAAATAGCGACCGGGCTCCAGCGTCCGGTCCGGAATCAGGCGGGACCGGGCGTGCTTCGGCAGGTCCAGCGCCAGCGCCGTGAAGCGTTCGTCCTCGGCCAACTGAAAATGATAGGCCGTGGCGTTCTGAGGTTCGGCCCATTCGAAGCTCAAGGCTTGGTCGAGAACCGCGCTCCGATCGACCGGTTGGATGAGAAACGGCGGCTCGGGGCGGGCGTGCAGGCGAAAGCGATGCGTCGCGTCGCGTCCCTCCAGTCCCCTGGCATCAATGCCGCGGACGCGCAAGACATAATCACCATCCGGCGGATCGGGACCGCGCACGACCGGCGCCGTTGCGACGGCATCGAACAACAGGGTCTCGAATCGTTCGTCCGGCGCGATTTGCGCGCGATAAAGCGTCGCACCCTCGACCGCCGGAAAACTCAACTGGATCGGCGACCGCGTCACCACTGGGGGCAGATCGCCGACGACTGGCGGCACCAGCAAGCGGACCGGCGATTCCGGGGCCTTTCCGGTTTCGGTCAGCGCTCCGAATCCCCCGGTGACGGTTCGGGTCTTGCGGGTGCCGCGGATCTCCACTGCGCCTTCCAGCACTTCCGCGCGCGCGGTCGCGTCGTCGGCGTCCATATCCAGCCGGTAGCGGGTGCCGCGCACGGCCGAGGTGGCGGCGGGGGTGAGAATTTCGTAGCGGTTGCGGGAACCCCGCCGGGAGGTTACCCGATTGTCCACGCGTCCCTGCCACAAGCGGAGCCGGGTGTCCACCATATGGGCATCGCCGTAAGCGCTCAAGGCATCCATGACCAGGCGGCTGTCCGCCTGCACCAACATGCGGGAGCCATCGCCGAACTCCACGGTGACATTGCCGTCGGCACCGGTGCGAATCTCGTCGCCGCCATGCAGCAACAGGTCGGCGGTCACCGCGACCGTTCGGCCGGTAAGGGCGATCGTGGTCTCCACATCACCTTGGACGCCGACCACTCGGGCCGCCGTGGGGCGAGCCTTGAGCCAGGCGACGGGGATACGAAGTTTCATCCCCGGCGGCAATCGATAGGGATCGGCGACCTGATTCAACGCCTGCAACCGCGGCAAATAATCCATTCGAGTCAGATGGTCGGCGGTGATGTTCCAGAGATTGTCGCCGGGACGGACGGTGTAAAGCCATTCCTGGGAATGCGCGGTGGCGGTAGGTCCCAGCCAGAAACCGAGCAACATTCCCACCACTCCGATCCATCGGAGCATCGACCGGGCGATGGATGTCTTCGAAAAAGTTTTCATACCGAAAGATTTCCGCCGGCTTCCATGAACTCACGCGCGTATTTTACCAACCCAGCCTATCACATTTATCGTATACCTGTTTTAAATTTGAGTCCACACAGCCTTTCGCCTCATTTATATCGAGGTCAGCCTTGCCTGGTTTGTCCCTGGTTTGTCCCTGGTTTAGCCGGGTTGAAGTCAAAACCGCTCGACCCGGAATGGCGTCATATCGATGGCCGGCGGTTCACCTTCCA
>REEE01000239.1 GCA_007695245.1 Candidatus Competibacteraceae bacterium
TCGGCGCTGGAGGTTCGGCGGCGGTCTTGGCGGGGGTCGGCGCTGGAGGTTCGGCGGCGGTCTTGGCGGCGATCGGCGGCGCGGCGCTGGATTCGGCTTCAGGCCGCCGGCCTGACCGGTCGCGACGCTGTCGATCCGGTCTGGTGGGCCGGGTTTCCGCCTTGGTAGGCCGTTCGTCGCCAGGTTGTTGAGACTGTCCGAATAAATTGCCCCACAGCCAGCGAAAGAAACTCGGATTGACTTCGGGTTTGGGTGCGGGCGCCAGCGGCGTCGGCGCCGGGGTCGAGGGCGCGACTCCCTTGACCGCCGGTTCTTCATCCAGGACCCGGCCCGAGGCGCGGGGCTGTGGCTCGTACTGTTCCTCGTAATCTTCCGCCAGCGTGTACGACAGTCGTTGGGCGTCCGTTAGTTCGTCCAGTCGCAAGCGGCTCAGCTTGAAGTGCGGGGTTTCCAGGGAGTCATTGGGGATCAGCAGGATTCCGACCCGATGGCGCTGTTCGATGGCGCGAATCGCCTCGCGCTTCTCATTGAGCAGAAAGGTCGCGACCTTGACCGGCAGTTGGGCGACGACCCGGCCGGTTTTGTCCTTCATCGCGTCTTCCTGGATCAGTCGCAGCACGCTCAGCGCCAGCGATTCCACATTGCGGATGGTGCCTTGGCCGTTGCAGCGCGGACAGATGATGTGACTGGCTTCGTCCAGCGACGGCCGCAGCCGTTGCCGCGACATTTCCAACAGGCCGAACCGGGAGATGCGGCCGATTTGCACCCGCGCGCGATCCATTTTCAGCGCCTCGCGCAGGCGGGTTTCAACTTCGCGCTGGTTGCGGGCGGCGCTCATGTCGATGAAGTCGATGACGATCAGCCCCCCCAGGTCGCGCAAGCGCATTTGCCGGGCGATTTCCTCAGCCGCCTCCAGGTTGGTGTTGAGCGCCGTCTCCTCGATGTCGCTGCCCTTGGTGGCGCGAGCTGAGTTGATGTCGATGGAGACCAGCGCCTCGGTGTAGTCGATGACGATGCTGCCGCCGGCCGGCAGGGTCACTTCGCGCAGATAGGCGGTTTCGATCTGGGATTCGATCTGAAAGCGGGTGAACAGCGGGATGTTGTCCTGGTACAGCTTGAGCTTGTTCAGGCTGTGCGGCATGACCTGCTGCATGAAATCCTGAGCCTGACGGTGGACGGTGGGGTTATCCACCAGAATTTCGCCGATGTCGGCGCGCAGGTAATCCCGCAGGGCGCGGATGATGATGTTACTTTCCTGGTAGATCAGAAACGGGGCTTTTTTCTGCGTCGAAGCGGTTTTGATCGCCGTCCACAGATGCAGCAGGTATTCCATGTCCCACTGCAACTCTTCCTGCGAGCGGCCGACGCCGGCGGTGCGCACGATCAGGCCCATGCCCTCGGGGATGTCGAGGCTGCTCATCACCTCGCGGATTTCCTGACGGTCCTCGCCCTCGATCCGGCGCGAGACCCCGCCGGCGCGCGGGTTGTTGGGCATCAGCACCAGGTAGCGGCCGGCCAGGCTGATAAAAGTGGTCAGCGCCGCGCCCTTGTTGCCGCGTTCTTCCTTCTCCACCTGGACCATGATTTCCTGGCCCTCCCGGATCGCCTCCCGGATGTTGGGGCGGTTGTGCTCGGTGGTGGCTTGGGGGTCGAAGTAGCTGCGGTTGATTTCCTTGAAGGGCAGAAAGCCGTGCCGGTCGGCGCCGTACTCCACGAACGCCGCTTCCAGGCCTGGCTCGATGCGAGTGACGCGGCCCTTGTAGACGTTGGATTTCTTCTGTTCGCGGGCTGGAGTTTCAATGTCGAGATCGTAGAGCTTTTGGCCGTCCACGAGCGCCACGCGCAACTCTTCCTGCTGAGTCGCATTGATCAGCATACGTTTCATAAAGAGATTCCCTGCGCTCGACCAGCATCGGCGGTCACGCGGTTGTCGCCGAGGCGTCATCGCGGGGGGAAGGGCCCGGAGGATATTAATCCAAAACGTCGGGTCAGCCCGGATATGCCGCGGAAAGCGTGACCGTCCGGCTGGGAGCGCGGTCAAAAGCCGCTCAGGAGTCGGGTCGAGCGGCGGATAGACCCGTTGCACGAAATCCGCCCGCCAGACAACTGGCGCGCGGGTGCGAAAACCGATATCGTGTGTTCGTTCTCTCGCCGTAACGGGCGGGCGCGAAAACTTAAGAAGCAAACTGGCCCATCGGCGACAACGCCGCAACTATAGCAGTCCGACTGACCTGCTTCAAATGATGCCTGTTTCCACATTCCCCGGTGGGGTGCGCCATCTGGAAGTGACTTCCGATCACGCCGGCCAACGCCTCGACAATTTCCTGTTGCGCGAACTCAAGGGTGCGCCCAAGAGCCTGATCTACCGCATCGTCCGCAAGGGTGAGGTGCGGCTGAACGGCGGGCGAGTTCAGCCGGATCACCGTCTGCAAGACGGCGACGTGGTGCGGATTCCGCCGGTACGGTTGGCGGAAGGCGAGCGAGCGCCATTTCGGCCGCCGCCGGAGTGGATCGAACGGTTGCGGGCGGCGGTGTTGCACGAGGATCGCGAAGTGCTGGTGCTCGACAAACCGGCCGGGCTGGCGGTGCATAAGGGCAGTGGTCTGAACTACGGGGTGATCGAAGTGCTGCGGGCGGCGCGGCCCGGAGACGCCTTTCTGGAGTTGGCGCATCGGCTGGATCGGGAAACCAGCGGTTGTCTGGTGTTGGCGAAGACTGCGGTGGCGCTGCGGCGGATTCAGGAAGCATTTCGGGCCGGGCAGGTGGAGAAGCGCTATCTGGTGCTGACGCGCGGCTACTGGAACCATGGACCGCGCGAGGTGAATCTGCCGCTGCGGCGTAATGTGTTGCGCGGCGGCGAGCGGATGGTCGAGGTGTTGGACGACGGCAAGCCGTCCCGGACCCGATTTCGCCCGGTCAGCCTCGGCAAACTGGCCTCGCTGCTGGAAGCGGATATCGCCACCGGCCGCACCCATCAGATTCGCGTGCATGCCGCGCATATCGAACATCCGGTGGCCGGCGACGATAAATATGGCGATGCCGCGTTCAATCGAACGTTGGTCGAGCGGTGTGGTTTGCGGCGATTGTTTCTGCACGCGCATAGTCTGAACCTACCCTTGGGGGGCCGGGATCTCGCGGTCAGCGCCCCGTTGGACGCCGAGTTGAGGGATGTGCTGGACCGTCTGCGCCTGGTGGACGGCGGCGGAACGTGAATGAGTCGAGAGCGATGACCGATCCAAATTCAAAAGTACCCGACGAGGAGCGTTGGGCTCGGGAAGTGCTGGGCAAGCTGGCCATGGCCGCCGTGACCGAGCAACGCCGGACGCGACGCTGGGGGATTTTCTTCAAGCTGGTGTTTCTCACCTATCTGCTGGTGATATTGGCGCTGGCTTGGCCGGACAATCTGGGTCAAGCCACCCGGAGCGCCAAGTCGCATACGGCGCTGGTCCGGGTCAGCGGACTGATCTCCAGCAGCAGCGCGGCCAGCGCCAAAAATGTCAACGAGGCATTGCGCCGGGCATTCGCCGACAAGAACACGGTCGGGGTGATCCTGGAAATCAACAGCCCCGGCGGCAGCCCGGTGCAGGCCGGAGAAATTTATGACGAAATCCGGCGCCTGCGCCAGGCGCATCCGAACATCCCCGTTCACGCGGTGGTGGGCGAGGTCTGCGCCTCGGGTGGGTATTACATCGCGGCGGCGGCGCAGAACATTTACGCCAACAAGGCCAGCATCGTCGGTTCCATCGGAGTGCGGATGGACAGCTTCGGCTTCACGGACGCCATCGCCAAACTCGGGATCGAGCGGCGGGCGTACACGGCCGGCGAGAACAAGGATTTTCTCGACCCCTTCAAGCCGCTGCGATCCGAGGACGTCCAGCATCTCCAAGGGATGCTGGATCAGATTCACCAGCAGTTCGTCGCCGTGGTCGAGGAGGGCCGGGGCGAGCGACTGAAGGGAGATCGGGAAGTGTTCAGCGGGTTGGTGTGGACCGGCGAGCAGAGCGTCGATTTGGGGCTGGTGGACGCGCTGGGCAGCACGCGCTACGTCGCCGAGGAAATCATCGGCGAGAAAACCCTGGTGGACTACACCAGGCGCGTCCGACTGATGGATCGCCTTTTTGACGGCGTGGAGAGCCGGCTCGGCGCGGCACTGCGAGAAGGGGTGGGGCTGGACGAGCGGTTCGGGTGGCGGTGAGGGATCGCGCCAAACTCGGCGCATCCTCCTCCACTTGGCGCTGATTCCGCTGATCCTGTTCGAGGTCACCGGCGTCGGTTAGCCCAAGCGCATCGGTATAACAGCACCGGACCCGCAAGGCGCGAAGTAACGATCCATGAAAAATCATCGCTCGACTTTGATATTTCATGGATAAGCAGCTACCCTTGATCGGTATGATCGACCGACCAACCGACCGAACCGTGATCGCCGACCTCATGGCCGCCTTTCCCGTGACGGCCATTCTGGGGCCGCGCCAGTCCGGAAAAACCACTCTGGCCCGCGAGTTTTCCGCGGATCACGTCTTCGACCTGGAGAATCCCCGCGACGCCGCCCTGCTGGCGGAGCCGCAACTGGCGTTGGAAGCGCTGTCCGGGTTGATCGTCATCGACGAGATCCAGCGCCAGCCGAACCTGTTTCCGCTGCTGCGTTATCTCGTGGACACCCGTCCGGAGCAGCGCTACCTGATTCTCGGGAGCGCGTCACGGGATTTGCTCCGCCAGTCCTCTGAATCCCTAGCGGGCCGCGTGGCCTACCACGAACTGGGCGGTCTGCGTCTGGGCGACGTCGGCGCGGAGCATTGGCGGGATTTATGGTTGCGCGGGGGGCTGCCCCCGACCTATACCGCCGCGACGGAGGCCGCGAGCCACCGCTGGCGCGAGCAGTACATCGCGACTTTCCTCGAACGCGATATCCCCCAGCTCGGCATCACCATCCCGGCCACCACGTTGCGGCGCTTCTGGACCATGTTGTGCCACTATCATGGGCAGGTGTTGAATTACGCGGAGCTGGCGCGGGCCTTCGGCATCTCCGATGCGACCGTAAGGCGCTATCTCGACATTCTCGAAGGCACTTTTATGGTGCGGCTACTCCAGCCCTGGTACGCCAACATCGGCAAGCGGCTGGTCAAGCGTCCCAAGCTCTACCTCCGCGATTCCGGAATCCTGCACGCGCTCCTGGCGGTCCGTTCGCCGCGTGACCTGGCCGCGCACAACAAGCTGGGGGCCTCGTGGGAAGGGTTCGCGCTCGAAGTCGTCGCTCGGGCCATCGGCAAACGCAACGAAGAGTTGGCCTTCTGGGCGACGCATAACCAAGCCGAGGTGGATTTGTTCTGGCAGGAGCACGGCAGGAATTGGGCGGTCGAAGTCAAGTATGCGGATGCTCCCCGCCTCACGCGGTCCATGGCCAGCGCCATGACCGATTTGGAGTTGGCCCATCTGTGGGTGGTCTATCCCGGCGACCGGGCCTATCCGCTGGCCGCGAGCGTCAGCACCCTGCCGATTACCGAGATCGGCGGTCCTTGGCGCTACGCGTGAGACCCTTGGCGCTACGAAAGTCCGGTAGTGTTCTCGATGTGGATATGAAGACTCACAACCAATTGATTATTTGAGATTTTATTATTTCGATATCCATATTTGGAACACTGCCAGAATTACAAATAATAAGTCTTCAGCGGCGGGAAGCCGTTGAATTCGATAGAGCTATAGGAGGCGGTATACGCGCCGGTGGAGAACCAGTAGAGCCGGTCGCCGATTTCCAGCGACAGCGGGAGTTGATACTTGAAGTGTTCGTACATGATGTCCATGCTGTCGCAGGTCGGTCCGGCCAGAATCACCTCTCCGGTTGGGCCGTCTTTCTCAGTATGGACCGGATATTTGATCGACTCCCCCAGCGTTTCCATCAGTCCGCTGAAAATCCCGACATCCGTATAGATCCAGCGCTTTAAGTCGGATTTTGATTTTTTGGAAATCAACACGATTTCGCTGACCAGCACCCCCGCTTCGCCCACCAGTCCGCGTCCTGGCTCCAGATAGATTTCCGGCTTGGAATCACCGAAGTACGAACCGACGTAACGATTGATTTCTTCCGCGTAGACGGAAAGCGGGTTGGTTTTGGCCAGGTAATCGGCGGGAAAGCCACCCCCCATGTTCATGGCCCGCAGATGGATCCCTTCGCCCTTCAGCCACTCGAACAGGGCGTGGGCTTGGTTGATGGCCGCGTCCCAGGCCGAGATTTCGCGCTGCTGCGAACCGACGTGAAACGACACGCCATGGGGTTCCAGTCCCAAATCGCCGGCCAGGGCGACGAGGTCCGTCACCATGCGCGGCTGGCAGCCGAATTTCCGCGACAGCGGCCAGTCGGAGTCGGAAGTCACGGCGTCCATCAGGATGCGGAAGATGACCCGCGAGCCGGGCGCTTCCCGCGCCAGATGGCGAACATCCGCCTCGCTGTCGCTCGTGAACAGTCGGACTCCCTGTTCATAGGCCGCGCGGATATGTTTGGCCTTTTTGATGGTGTTGCCGAAGCTGATGCGGTCGGGCGCTACCCCCAAGCCGAGCACTTGATCGAGTTCGTAAGTCGACGCCACGTCGAAATAGGAGCCCAGATCCCGCAACAGCCTCAGTACTTCCGGACTCGGATTGGCTTTGACCGCGTAATAAATTTTCGCGTCGGGAAAACCGGCGCGGAATTCCGCGAATTTCCGTTGCACCCGGTCCATGAGGATGATTAAAAACGGCGTCTCCCGGGTTTTGGCAAACGCCAGAATTTTTTCCCACTCAGCCGGAGTGTAGTAATCGAGGTTCATCGCCTTACCTTGGGGTTGCGGGCTTGGGTGCCAGGGCGATCATGGGATTCGCCGCCGAGATGGTGACCGTGGCGGTTGATTCCGCCAACTCCGTTTCCAAGTCCCGGACCGCGCCATCGAACGACTCCGGACCGCCCGGCGCGATCTCCTTGACCTCGGTCGGCAGGCCGATCCGGTCCAGCAGCGCGATGAACGGCTCTGGATCGAGTTCTTCGACATTGACCATGGTCTTTGGGTCCCAAACGCCTTGGGCCACCAGCAGGGCCGCCGCGACCGGCGGGACGCCGGCGGTGTAGCTGATGCCCTGCGATTCGACCTCTTCGTAGCACCGGTGGTGGTCGGAGACCTGGTAAATCAAGACCTCCCGCGCCTGGCCATCCTTCCAGCCCTTGACGAAGTTGCCGATGCAGGTCTTGCCGGTATAGCCCGGCGCAAGCGTCTGCGGGTCGGGCAGCAGCGCCTTGACGACCTTGAGCGGCACGACCTCCTGACCGGTGGTCAGGGTCACCGGCAGGTGCGAAAGGAAGCCGAGGGTGCGGAGCACGGTGAAGACGTTGATGTAGTGGTCGCCGAAGCCCATCCAGAAGCGAATGCTGTTCGCGTCGATATTCTTCGAGAGCGAGTGCAGTTCATCGTGCCCGTTCAGGTAGAGGGGACTGGGACCGACGACCGGCAGATCGTAGATGCGCTTGACGGAATGCGTGGGGTATTCCCGCCACTGGCGGTCGATCCAGGTCCAGACTTTGATGAACTCGCGGAAGTTGATCTCCGGATCGAAGTTGGTGGCGAAATACTTGCCGTGGCTGCCGGCGTTGACGTCCAGAATATCAATCGTATCGATCCGGTCGAAGTAGCGCTTCACCGCCAGGGCGCAGTAGGCGTTGACCACGCCCGGATCGAACCCGGCACCCAGGATGGCCGTCAGCCCCCGTTCCGCGCAGCGGTCTTTCCGCTGCCACTCGTAGTTCGCGTACCAGGGTGGGGTTTCGCAGACCTTGTCCGGTTCCTCGTGGATCGCGGTGTCGATATAGACCGCGCCGGTCTCCAGGCACGCTTCCAGGACCGACATATTGATGAACGCCGCGCCGAGATTGACCACGATGGCGGACTCCGTCTCTCGAATCAGGCGCACGGTGGCCGGAATGTCGAGGGCGTCGAGCGGCCGTGAGAACAACGCTTGCTCTGAATCCTGGATATGTCCTTTGCGTTTAATGCTATCGATGATCCCGTCGCATTTCGCCAGCGTCCTTGAGGCGATACAGATATTCCCCAGAACCGCGTTGTTCATCGCGGCCTTGTGCGCCGCGACGTGCGCGACGCCGCCCGCGCCAATGATCAGCAGGTTCTTTTTCATGTCCATGGTTCTCCTGAAACTTTACGAGAGACTGTGTTTAAAATCTTTATAACTGAATTTTCGGACCTGTTCCACGGTCCCGTCCAGACGGCGGACGACGATAGCGGGCATGGGCAGGCCGTTAAACCAGTTTTTCTTGACCATGGTGTAGCCCGCGGCATCGGCGATGCGGACCTCGTCGCCGATGGCCAGAGGCTTGTGGAAGCCGTGTTCGCCGAACACGTCGCCCGCCAGACACGTCCGGCCGGCGATCATCAGGCGATACGGTCCCGGTTCGGGCGCGGCGATTTTCGGTGTCGTGCGATAGATCAGATGGTCGAGCATGTGCGCTTCGACCGAGGCATCGACGATGGCGATGTCGATTTCGTTATGCACCACATCCAGGACGGTGGTGACCAGTTCCGCGCAGCCGGTGATCGCCGCTTCGCCGGGCTCCAGATAGACCTGAACGCCGAATCGCTCGCCGAAGGTTTTCAGTTTCGCGGAGAATTCAGCGAGCGGATACCCCTCTTGGGTAAAGGCCAGGCCGCCGCCGAGGCTGACCCACTCCATCCGTTCGAGCAACGAGCCATACTGCTGGCCGATGAAGTCAATCGCGTTGGCAATACTTTCAAAGTCGTCGTTTTCACAGTTGAAATGGAACATCAACCCGCTCAGCAGAGGGGCGACCCGCAGAATCTCGTGGCGGTCGACCACGCCCAGTCTGGAGTATTTTCTGGCCGGATCGGCCAGATCGAAATGCGAGTAACTGATCCCCGGATTGACTCTCAATCCCAGCTTCAGTCCGCGAACCAAGGGGTGGTACATCGTCAACTGGGAAATCGAGTTAAAGATGATCTTGTCGGCGAATTTCCTGACGATTTTAATCTCTTTTTCAGAAAATCCGACGCTGTAGGCATGGACTTCCTTTTTGAACTTTTCATAGCCCAACCGGGCTTCAAACAAAGAACTACTGGTGGTTCCATCCAGGTATCGCCGCATGAGGTCGAACACGCCCCAGGTTGAAAAACATTTCAGCGCCAGAACGGCTTTTGCCCCGGAAGTCTCCCGTAACCGCTGAATGATCTTCAGGTTGTTCTGTAATTTTTTTTCATCGATCAGGTAATAGGGCGTGGTTATTTTTCTCATCGGATCTCATCAGATCTCATCGATCCCGCGAATAGAACGGCCGGCGGTTTGTGGAAATTCCCCTGCTGGGACAAAGAGGTGTGGCGCGGCACCGGGGTGGTTCGGCCGCACGAGAAAATTCCCTCGCCCCTTCGGGCCACTCCCTCCTGGGCGGGAGGGAGTTGAACCTCAGCATGGAGGAGAGGGATTAGGGGGTGGAAAGTGAGGGAGTAGGGGGTCCCTACTCTTCGTCCAGCGCGTCAGGCATCGGCTCCGTGAGGTTCGGCGCGGCTTTGGCCAGCCGGACATCCTTCCCCTCGACCAGGTACACGATGTGTTCGGCGATGTTCTTGCAGTGGTCGCCGACCCGTTCCAGCGCCTTGATGATGAAAACGACATGGATGGCGTGGCCGATGACCCGCGAATCCTCCATCATGTAAGTGATCAGCCGCCGCAGGGCCGACTGGAATTCGTGGTCTAGTTCGTCATCGCCACGGGCGATTTTCAGCGCTTTCTCCACATCCAGTCGGGCCAGGGCGTCGAGACAGCCATTCAGCATCTCCAGCGCCAGTTCGGCCGTCGGCGCCACATCCCGCAGCAGGATGGCGCTGGGTGGGCTGCTGACGTTGTCAAAGATCTGGACGGTCATCCGGGCGATTTTTTTGGCGCCATCGCCGATTCGCTCCAGATCGTTCGCGGTGTTGAACAGCGACATCACCATCCGCAGATCGCTGCCGACCGGTTGGCGCAAGGCGATCAGCGTGATGCTTTCCTCGTCGGCCTTGATTTGCAAGCCGTTGATGATCCGATCGCGGGCGATCACCTCGCGGGAGGCGGTCAGATCTTCCTCATCCAGCGCTCGGATGGCGTTTTTGAGCTGCTCCTCGACCATCCCGCCCATTTCCAGCACCAGGTTGCGCAGGTTGGCGAGCATGAAGTCGAACTGTTTGGCGGTATGGGCGTTTTGACTGATTGACATGGTCGAAGACTCTCAATGGCCGGCATCGGATGCCGTAGTAAACGGACCTCGGTCAAGCATGGGGACGAGGTTCGCTGACGGTAATCCCCGCAACCATGAAGCGGACTTCCTCGGCGATATTGGTGGCGTGATCGCCGATCCGTTCGAGGCTCTTGGCGATGAACAGCAGATGGACGCCATTGATGGTGGGACCCCGCCCTTCCCGGATATCCGCAAGTATGTGATGAAACAGATCGTCGTGCAGCCCATCCGCCTCGGTATCGCTCAACCAGACGACCTGCGCCAGCTTGACATCCTTGGTGGCCCAAGCCTCCAGCACCTGTTTCAGTTGCCGGCGGGCGATGGCGGCGAGCCGCTCCAGCATCACCGCTTGCTGTTCGGAAATCGGCTCGTCCAGCGCCAGCGAGCGTTTGGCGATATTTTTGGCGTGATCGGCGGCCCGTTCGAGGTTGGCCCCGATCCGCTCGGAGGCCAGGATTTTCCGTAGATCGCTGGCGACCGGTTGCCAGCGCGCGGTGATGCGCAGCACCTCGTGTTGAATCTGACGGGTGAGCGCGTCGGCGTGGGCATCGCTTTCAATCACCGCCCGCGCCGCGGCGCAGTCGGAATGCACCAGCGCCTTGAGCGCCCCGTCCAACTCGTCGACGGCGCATCGACCGAGGTCGGCGATCCGTTGGTCCAGTCCCTCAAGATCGTTTTCAAACACCTTCAGCGTGTGATCCACCATGCCATTTCTCCTGACTCGTCGAACCGACCCACGACCGCGCTGGATGCGTTTTGGCTTGGGATGGGTGTAGCGCCCATGGGGAGCGGGCCTGTCGCTAACCCGCGAGAGGCCCGCTCGAAATATGAAGACAACTTTTGAAACTACCGGAGATAAATGACATTAAAATGATAAATTGATTTAACTTTTATGACAAATGGTCCCGGCGGCTTCTCGTCGCCGTCACCCTGCGACTCGGTCTTTGATCTCCCGCGAATGATGGAGTTTAATGGGCGAGGATACCCGCCAGCTTAATTTTTAACTTGTTGAATTTTTAAAGATATAACTCTTGTCTCGCATGAGGTGAGGCAAACGAAACGCTGTGGGCTGAACTCACGAGGTGACGATGGCCGAGCAAAAAATCATTCTGATCACCGGCTGCTCCTCGGGCATCGGTTTATGCGCCGCCCGAGGGCTGCGGGCGCGGGGCTGGCGGGTGTTCGCAACCGCGCGGCAAGCGGCGGACGTGGCTCGCTTGCAAGCCGAGGGGTTGGAAAGTTTGCCGTTGGATCTGCGGGATTCCGCGTCGATCCAGACGGCGGTCACCACGGTGCTGGAGCAAACCGGTGGTCGGTTGGATGCGCTGTTCAACAACGGCGCTTACGGTCAGCCGGGCGCGGTGGAGGATTTGAGCCGCGCGGCGTTGCGGGAGCAGTTCGAGACCAACCTGTTCGGCACGCAGGAGTTGACCAATCAAGTCATTCCGGCGATGCGCCGGCAGGGCGGGGGACGGATCCTGTACAACAGTTCGGTGCTGGGGCTGGTGGCCTTGCCCTATCGCGGGGCTTACGTCGCCAGCAAGTTCGCGTTGGAAGGCCTGGCCGATACCCTGCGGTTGGAACTCGCCGGCACGGGTATTCACATCTGCCTGATCGAACCCGGACCGATTTTCAGCCGGTTTCGCGACAACGCTCACGTCGCCTACCTGCGGCATATCCACCCCGAAACCAGCCCCCATCGCGCAAAGTATCTGGCGATGGAAGCGCGCTTGCTCAAGGAAGGACCGGCCGCGCCGTTCACCCTGCCGCCGGAAGCGGTGCTGAAACGGGTGATCCACGCTTTGGAAAGCGCGCGGCCGCGGGCGCGCTATCCCGTGACTGTACCGACCTACCTGTTCGCCATCTTGCGGCGGCTGTTGCCGACCCGCGCGCTGGATGCGATTCTGCGTCGATCCGGTGGCGAGGGGCGGCGGTGAAACGGGTGATTTCAAGTTTAGGAAACCTGGCCATGAACAACTCTCTGCTGGTGATGGCATTCGCCCTCGCCCTCGCCCTATTCGCGGCGGGTGCGGCTGAGCCGCCGCCCGGCGTCGCGGACTCCGCGACCGATCCCGAAACGCGCGCCCACGCCTTCATGGCGCTCGATCCGCCCGACTGGGAATCAGCGCGCGAAGCCTTCCAGGAAGCCGCCGAGGCGGGATCGCCCACCGCCATGAGCCATCTCGGCTGGATTTACGAGCAGGGGCACGGCGTTCCCCAGGACGGCGGCAAAGCGGCCGAATGGTATGCCCGCGCCGCCCGCGCGGGCGCGCACCAATTTGCGATCAAGCTCGGCTGGATGTATCTCGGCGGCGACGGTGTCGCCCGCGACCGCGCGCGGGCCGAATACTGGTTCAACCAGGCCATCGAAGCGGGTCATGCGCCGGCCCGCATCGCCTGGGCTTCGGTACTGATCGCCGACGCCCAGGGCGGGCGCGAGCCGGAGCGGGTGTCCGAGGCGCGCGAGCTGCTCGTGACCGCGCTGGACGAGGGTTATCCCCTGGCCGCCTTTTTCCTGGCCCGGCTGTATCTCGAAGGCATCGGCGGGCATCCGGTCGATGCGGAGCGGGCGGCGCATTACACCCGCATCGGGGCCGAGGATGGGAATTCCCAACTCCAGGGCTGGCTGGCTTTTATGTACTTCGAGGGCCGGGGCGTCGCTCGGGACCTCGTAACCGCGGCCATGTGGGCGAATCTGGCGGCCGCCGACGGCGATGCGCTGGGCCAGCAATTGTTGCCGGTGATCGAGGAAGAACTCCCCCCGGCGGAAATTCAGGAGGCCCGCCAGCGCGCCGCCGCCTGGGCGCTGGGGCGCTGAGACGGCTTACCTAATGTTACGTATTATCATTTTCAGTCTTTTCACGCTGGTGGCCGTGTTTCTGGTCGCCCGGTCCTGCGGCCTGACCCCGCAACAGATCGAGGATCACATTCTGCTGGCGGACCTCAACACCGAGGAGGGCCTCGCCTATCGGGACGCCAACCGTCGCCGCGCGGGCGTCGTCACTCTGAACAGCGGCTTGCAGGTCGAGGTATTGCAACCGGGCGACGGGGCGATTCCGAGCGCCGACGCTTGGGTTCAGGTGCATTATCGCGGCTGGCATCTCGACGGGCGCGAGTTTGAGAACTCCTGGAGTCGAGACGCCCCCGCCATCGTCGCCGTCGCCCGCACGATCCCCGGCTGGCGCGAGGCACTGGTTTCGATCCCGGTGGGCACGCGCGTGAAACTGGTCCTGCCGCCGGCGTTGGCTTACGGCCGCGCGGGCGGCGGCGCCATCGGGCCGGAGGAGACTCTGGTCTTTGATTTGGAGTTGTTGGCCATCATCGAGCCGGTACAGCCACCGGAGCGGGATGAGTCCCAACAGCCGGTTCCCGGATTGCGCTGACTCGCGGTGGAGCGGCGATCGCGACCCGGTCGGACGTGTGGTTTGGTGTTTGTCATCATCCTGTCATGTTTCCTTCATATAGTTGTGACGCAAGCACGGGATACTGTCCTGAGCGAAAACGGTGCGGGTCATTGACCCGCGTCGTTCGTGACCACCACTCCAACCGAGGAAAACTGACGATGATGTTGAAAAAATCCCTGGTCCTGGGCGTTGCCGCCGCCCTGGGCATGTCCGCTCACCTCGCCTCCGCCGAAGTCGATCCGAACCTGCCGAACTACGAGCGCGTTGCGGGCATCTCCGGCAACCTGACCTCCATCGGTTCCGACACCCTGAACAACCTGATGACCCTGTGGGCCGAGGAGTTCGCCAAGTTCTATCCGAACGTCGCCATTCAGATCCAGGGTGCCGGGTCCTCGACCGCGCCCCCAGCCTTGGTCGAAGGCACCGCTAATTTTGGCCCGATGAGCCGCGCCATGCGCGATTCCGAAATTCGCGCCTTTGAAGATCGCCACGGCTTCGCCCCGACCGAGGTGCCGGTCGCGATCGACATGGTGGCGGTGTACGTGAACAAGGACAATCCGATTGAGGGCCTGTCCATTCCCCAAGTCGACGCGATCTTCTCCGCCACCCGCGCCTGCGGTCATCCCACGGACATCACCACCTGGGGTCAGGTGGGCCTGACCGGTGCCTGGGCCAATCGCGACTACACCCTGTACAGCCGCAACGCCGTGTCCGGCACCTATGGGTTCTTCAAGGAAAACGCCCTGTGTGGCGGCGACTTCAAGTCCACCATCAACGAGCAGCCGGGTTCCTCGGCTGTGGTGCGCGGCGTCGAGCAGACCATCAACGGTATCGGTTACTCCGGCATCGGCTACCGGACCTCCGGTGTGCGCGCCATCCCGCTGTCCAAGGAGCATGGTGGAAAACTCGCCGAGCCCACCGGCGAGAACGCGGTCTCCGGCGATTACCCGCTGGCCCGCTTCCTGTACGTCTACGCCAGCCGTAACCCAAGCCGCGGCTGGGATCCGTTGGAAAAAGAATTCTTCCGCATGGTTTTGGCTAAGGAAGGTCAGGAAGTCGTGCATCGCGATGGGTACGTGACCTTGCCGGCCACGGTCGCCGAGCGCTTCCGCAAGGAAAAGGGTCTGGAGTGAGCTAACATTCTGGCGGACGGGCTCCGGCGCTGACCTGCGCGGAGCCCGTTCTCTTTTCCGCCAACGGTTTGATCGACATTTTCGTCATTCAGGATCCAAGCCCATGTCAGCGACCCCTCACCCACCGGCCATCCTTGGTCCCTCTCTGTTGCCGAACCCGGAGCGCCGCCAAAAATTGCGCAAGACCCGCGCGTTTCGCGACGGCTTGTCCCGCCACGGCGTCGGCGCCGCCGGCGTGGGCGTCATCCTCGCCCTGGCGTTGATCTTCGTTTATCTATTTTACGAAACCTCCCCGCTGCTCAAACCGGTCAGCATGGAGGTCGCCACCGAAGTGACCGTGCCCGGTGACGACGACCTCGCGCCCACCGTGCATCTCACCCTGGATCGCTTCGAGACGATCGGTGGTCGCTTCTCCGCTTCCGGCGTGATTACCTTCTTTTCCGCCGACAATGGCCGGATTCTGTCGCGCAAGCAGGTGACCCTCCCGGACGGCGCGACGGTCACCGCGTTCGGGCGCTCGGAAAGTCGCAAGAGTTTGTTTGTTTACGGTTTCTCGGATGGGTCCATGCTGCCGTTGCGCGTGGACTACGAGCAAACCTTTCCCCAAGGGGTACGGGTCATCACCCCGATGCTGGCTTTCCCGCTGGGCGACGAACCGATCCGGGTGAGCGGCGGCATCACGGGTAACTATTCCGCGCTGACCTTGGTGGATGGCCGCGGCGGCTACGTGGTGGCGGGCGGCACTGATCGGGGCGCTATCGCCATGGCCCTGTTCAGCACCCGCACGAATATGTTTACGGGTGCCGTTGAGATCAGCCGCGAAGACTATAATCTGCCGGCCATCCCGCGCCCCGTGCAGCAGTTGCTGGTCAACGAATCCCTGCGCAACCTGTTCGCCATCGACGACCAGGGTACGCTCTACAATTTCGACATCATCGACGGCAACAATCCCCGTCTGGTCGAACAGGTCGACCTGGTGCCCGAAGGGGTGACGGTCACGGCCGCCGAGTTCCTGGTCGGGTCCCGGTCCTTGATCGTCGGCGGTTCCGATGGCAGCCTGTCCCAGTGGTTCCTGGTGCGCGACGAAGAAACCGGCATTTCGCACATGACCCGGATTCGCGGCTTTCGCGCGCAACCGGGTGCCATTACCTTTATCGAACCCGAATACTCGCGCAAGGGCTTCCTCGCCGGGGATGCCACCGGCGCGGTGGGCCTCCACTACGCCACGTCCAGCGTCAGTCTGAAGCAGATCCAAGTGGCTGATGGACCCATCAGCCGCATCGCCATCTCACCCATCAACAGCCGGGCCTTGGTCAAGACCGAGGATTCCGCCGCGCTGCAAGTGCTGGCGATTGACAATCCCCACCCGCAGACCTCGCTGAGCGGTCTGTGGGGCAAGGTCTGGTATGAAGGGCGCGGCCAGCCCGAGTTCATCTGGCAATCCTCTTCCGCCGACGATGCCTTCGAATCGAAGCTGAGCCTGGTACCGTTAACGATAGGCACGTTGAAGGCCGCGCTGTTCGCGATGCTCCTGGCGACGCCGCTGGCGATCATGGGCGCGATTTATACCGCCTATTTCATGTCCCAGCCGATGCGCCGCATCGTCAAACCCTCAATTGAGTTGATGGAGGCGCTGCCCACCGTCATTCTCGGATTCCTGGCGGGGATCTGGCTGGCGCCCTACATCGAGAACAATCTACCGATCCTGTTCGTGGGCCTGCTCCTGATCCCGTTCGGCGTGCTCGTCGCCGGGTTCGCCTGGAGCCGCCTGCCGCAAAATTTCCGGAATTTTGTGCCGCCCGGCTGGGAGGGTGCCCTGCTGATTCCGGTGGTGATCGCGCTGGGCTGGATCACCGTGACTTCCAGCCCCTGGATCGAGTTGGCTTTTTTCAACGGTTCCATGCGCCAGTGGCTGACCGACGTCGGCATCCCCTACGACCAGCGCAACGCCCTGATCGTGGGCTTGGCCATGGGCTTCGCGGTGATTCCCACCATCTTCTCCATCACCGAGGACGCCGTATTCAACGTGCCCAGGCATCTGACCCAAGGCTCGCTGGCGCTGGGCGCGACCCCCTGGCAGACGGTGGTCGGTGTGGTGTTGCTCACCGCCAGTCCGGGCATCTTCTCGGCGGTGATGATCGGCTTCGGTCGGGCGGTGGGCGAGACCATGATCGTGCTGATGGCCTCGGGCAACAGCCCCATCGTCAACTTCAATCTCTTCGAAGGCATGCGGACCCTGGCGGCCAACATCGCGGTGGAGTTGCCCGAGACCGCCGTCGGTTCCACCCACTTCCGGGTGCTGTTCCTGTCCGCGCTGGTGCTGCTGGTGTTCACCTTCGTGATCAACACCGTCGCCGAAGTCGTGCGACAGCGTCTGCGCCAGCGCTATGCGTCGCTCTAGGCCAGGATCCGACTTGAGGTGGATGACATGAACATGAAAAAGTGGTGGAAAAGCGGCGCGCCCTGGATCTGGCTGAACGCCGGCGCCATCAGCATCAGCATCATCATGGTCTTCGGGCTGCTGTTGCTGATCCTGGTTCGGGGCTTCGGAACCTTCTGGCCGCATCCGGTGGTGCAGACGACCTATCAGGTCCCGGCGACGGGCGAACAGGTGGAGATGATCGGTGAACTGCGCCGGTCCGAGACCCTGACCGGCCAGGCGCTGCGTGAGGCCGGCGTGGCGATCCCTGAGGATCAGTTGCTGGTGACGCGGCATCTGTTCAAGCTGGGCAACCGCGACGTGACCGGCCGGGACTTCACGTACTTCATCGACGACTTCCTGGGCGAGTGGCGCTACCCGCGCGATATCACCGTCCTCGAACGGCGGGAGTGGGGCGATTTCTTCGGCCAGCCGGTACGGCTGTTGGAGGAAGGGCAGGTGATCGCCGTCGGCGACGCGCTCTGGCCGGAGTTCCAGGAAAGATTGAACCGCAGCAACCGGCTGTTCGACGAGCTCCGCCAGATCGAGCGCCGGGATATCGGCAACATCAGTTTCCGTCTGGAGCGGGTGCGCCTGGACCAGCGGCGCGCCGAGTTGCGCGGTACCCTGACTCCGGAACTGGAGGCGGAGTTCGCGGCGCGGCGGGCCGCGCTGAATGCCGAATACGCCACCTTGCAGGAGCGGCTGAACGCGCTGCGGGCCGAGAGCCGGCGCGACGCCTTGGTCATGCGCGTGGCCGGTGGCGAAGAAGTGACGGTGCGGCTCGATCAGATCGTCAATGCGTGGCAGCCCAACAACATGTCCGTGCTGGCGAAGATCGGGTTTTACGTGCGAGATTTCTTTAACTTCATCTTTGGCTATCCGCGCGAGGCGAATACCGAGGGCGGGATCTTCCCGGCGATCTTCGGCACGGTGGTCATGGTGCTGGTCATGTCCATCATCGTCACCCCGTTCGGCGTGTTGGCGGCGATCTACCTGCGCGAATATGCCAAGCAGGGGGTGTTGTTGAAGACCATCCGCATCTCGGTGTACAACTTGGCCGGTGTACCGTCGATCGTCTTCGGGGTGTTCGGTTTGGGGTTCTTCGTGTACGTGACCGGCGGAGCGATCGACCGCGCGTTCTATCCCGAGGCGCTGCCGGCGCCGACCTTCGGCACGCCCGGCCTGTTCTGGGCGTCGCTGACCCTGGCCCTGCTGACCCTGCCGGTGGTCATCGTCTCCACCGAGGAGGGCCTGGCGCGCATCCCGTCGACCATCCGCCAAGGCTCGTTGGCCTTGGGCGCGACCAAGGGTGAAACGCTGTGGAAGGTGGTGGTGCCGCTCGCGACCCCGGCGATGATGACCGGGCTGATCCTGGCCATCGCCCGCGCCGCCGGCGAAGTCGCGCCGCTGATGCTGGTGGGGGTGGTCAAACTCGCCCCGACCCTGCCGATCGACGGTAACTTCCCCTTCCTGCATCTGGAGCGCAAGATCATGCATCTGGGCTTCCACATCTACGACGTGGGTTTCCAGAGCCCGCACGCCGAGGCCGCCGAGCAACTGGTGTACGCCACCGCGCTGATTCTGGTGCTCCTGATCGTGATGCTGAATCTGACGGCGATCATGATCCGCAACCGCCTGCGCGAAAAATACCGAGCCGAGGGCGATTAGGCCCACGAACCATCGACCGTCTGTCGGAGAATATCGGAAATGTCATCGGAGCTGTCCATGAGCCAAACCCATACCGCAACCAGCATGAACGCCAACCTGTTCGCCGGCGTGGACCGGCAGATTCGCTCCCTGAGCGACGAGGAAATCACGATCTCGGTGGAGAATCTGAACCTGTACTACGGCAAGGATCAGGCCCTGAAATCGGTCACCATGGTGATCCCCGCCAAGCGGGTCACCGCCTTTATCGGGCCGTCCGGCTGCGGCAAGTCGACGCTGCTGCGCTGTTTCAACCGGATGAACGACTTGGTCGATATCTGCCGGATCGAGGGCAAGATCAACTTGCACGGCGAGAACATCTACCGGAAAGGCATTGATGTCGCCGAGCTGCGCCGCCGCGTCGGCATGGTGTTCCAGAAGCCGAATCCCTTCCCGAAATCCGTCTATGAAAACGTGGCCTACGGGCTGCGCTTGCAAGGCGTGAACGAGAAGAAGGTGCTGGACGAAGTGGTCGAGCGCTCGCTGAAGGCCGTGGCGCTATGGGATGAGGTCAAGGATCGCCTGCAGAGCAACGCTTTCGGTCTTTCCGGCGGCCAGCAGCAGCGCCTGGTGATCGCCCGGGCCATCGCTATCGAGCCGGAGGTGATCCTGCTGGACGAGCCGACCTCGGCGCTGGACCCGATCTCCACGGCCAAGATCGAGGAGCTGATCGAGGAGCTGAAGGTGAAATACACCATTCTGATCGTGACCCACAACATGCAGCAGGCGGCGCGCGTCTCCGACTACACCGCCTACATGTACCTCGGGGAAATGGTTGAGTACGCGGACACGATGCACCTGTTCACCAACCCGGCCCAGAAGGCCACCGAGGATTACATCACCGGGCGCTATGGTTAGGCGATTTCTGGCAATCATCGGTCGGCGTCAGAATTTTCATGCCGCCTCTTGTTATCGATCGGGCCGGCCATTTCATCAAACCATCACAAGTAAAGGGGATGATGGGGGCTTTTAAAGCTTCCCTATCGAGCGCTGTCCCGCATGAGTGTGCCCCGCGAGCCTTATCTACTGACCCCCGGTCCGCTGACCACGTCCAAGGTCACCCAATCCGCCATGCTGCGCGACTGGGGGTCCTGGGACTACGACTTCAACGCGCTGACCGCCGAGGTTTGTCGGCGGTTGCTGGCGGTGGCTCACGCCGAGGATACGCACGTCTGCGTGCCCCTACAGGGCAGCGGCACCTACGTCGTGGAAGGGGCGCTGGCGACCCTGCTGCCACGAGATGGCAAGGCGCTGGTGTTGATGAACGGGGCCTACGGTCAGCGGATGGCCCGCATTCTCCAATACCTGGGCCGCGACTTCACGACGCTGGACATGGGTGATTACCTGCCGCCGCCGCCCGACCGGGTGGCAGCGCTGCTGGCCGCCGACCCCGGCATCACTCATGTAGCGGTCGTGCATTGCGAGACCTCCTCGGGCATCCTCAATCCTTTGGAAGCCATCGCCGAGGTCACGCGCCGTCAGGGGCGGCGGCTGTTCGTGGACGCCATGAGTTCCTTCGGCGCGCTGCCGGTGGACGCCCGCGAACTGCCCTT
The DNA here is from genome assembly GCA_007695245.1 of Candidatus Competibacteraceae bacterium. GTDB lineage: Bacteria > Pseudomonadota > Gammaproteobacteria > Competibacterales > Competibacteraceae > REEE01. Next base: position 20,478 of record REEE01000239.1, read on the forward strand.
CGACGGTCTGGTGTCCTCGGCCAATAAATGTTTCGAAGGTGTCCCCGGTTTCGGCTTCGCCCTGCTGCGCCGCGAGGTTCTGGAACAGTGCGCCGGCCACGCTCATTCCTTGAGTCTGGACCTGTACGACCAGTGGCGCTATCTGGAACGCACCGGCCAGTGGCGGTTCACTCCGCCGACCCACGTCGTCGCCGCGTTCGCCAGCGCCCTGGATCAGCACGAAGCGGAAGGCGGGGTCGCCGGGCGGTTGGCCCGCTACACCCTCAACCGGGACCTGCTGGTGAGCGGGATGCGGGCGATGGGTTTTCAGACCCTGCTGGACAACCGCTGGCTGTCGCCGATCATCGTCACCTTTCACTCGCCGGCTCATCCGAATTTCCAGTTCGAGACCTTCTACCAGCAGGTCAAGCAGCGCGGTTTCCTGCTCTATCCGGGCAAACTGACCCAGGTGGAGAGCTTCCGGGTCGGCTGCATCGGGCAGTTGTTCGAAGAACAGATGCATGGGGTGCTGGCGGCGATTCGCGCCACGCTGGATGACCTGGGCATCCCGGACGGCTCGCCCCGGCCCGAGGATCTCGACAAGCCGGCTTTCTGAAAACCTGTCGCGGAGGGGGATTTTATGTATTTCCACTATCAGCGGTCCTATCGCGGCCCGGTGCGGGCGGTGATTCTGGACTGGGCCGGCACCACGGTGGATTTCGGCTCGCTGGCACCGGTGGCGGCGTTTGTCCAACTGTTCGCCGACCAAGGCGTGACTCTCAGCGTCGCTGAGGCGCGCGGCCCGATGGGGATGGAAAAGCGCGCGCATATCCGCCAGCTTTGCGAAGCGCCCGCTATCGCCGCCCGCTGGCGCGAACGCCACGGCGCGGAACCGGACGCGGACGATGTGGACCGGCTGTACGAAGCTTTCGTGCCGCTGCAAATCGCCGTCATCCGCGAGTACGCCCAACTGATCCCCGGTTGTCGGGAGACGATCACGGGCTTGCGCGAGCGCGGCATCCGCATCGGTGCCAACACCGGCTACAGCCGGGCCATGATGGAGCCGCTGATACAGGCCGCCGCCACGCAGGGCTATCTCCCCGACAGCACGGTGTGCGCCACCGAGGTGCCGCGCGGCCGGCCGTATCCACACATGAGCCTCAAGAACGCTATCGAGTTGGAAGTCGAGGCGTTGCAATCCTGCGTCAAGGTGGACGACACCGTGCCCGGCATTGAGGAAGGATTGAACGCCGGGATGTGGACCGTAGGGGTTGCGGTCAGCGGCAACGAGGTCGGGCTGGCCCTGGCCGACTGGCAAGCGCTGCCGCGAGTCGAGCAGCAGCGCTATCGGGAGCGCGCCTATCAGCGGTTGCTGGGCGGCGGCGCGCATTACGTGGTGGACACTATCGCCGATCTGCCGCGCTGCCTGGACGCCATCGAAGGGCGGCTGGCGCGCGGCGAACGACCGTGACCCGCTGGTCGGCGCTGGTTGTTCCGCCGGTTATTTCTCGGAAGTGATGAGCGATCCGGTGGCATCGCCTGATCTGATCGTCGTCGGCGGCGGCATTCTCGGCCTGAGCATCGCGTATCACTATAGCCGGCTCGGGCGCGGCCGGGTCGTGGTGTTGGAACGCCAGATGCTGGCGGGTGCCGCCACCAGCCGGGCCGCCGCCTTGTTGACCCAGGCGCGGAGTCAGCCGGCGCTGATTCCGCTGGTGCGACAGACCTATCGCGATATCGCTGATCTGGAACAGATGCTGGACGACCCGCTGGATCTGCATCGGGTCGGCAGCCTGCATCTCGCTGCTTCGGCCGACCGGGCGCGGGAATTAAAGGAACTGGCCGATCTCAACGAGCGGCACGGCGTTCGAATGCGGTGGCTCGATCCGCGCGATCTACCGCTGCTGGTCCCGTGGCTGAATGCGGAATCCGTGCAAGCGGCGCTGTTTACCCCGGATGATGGCTACATCGATCCCTATCGGCTGGCGCAAGCCTATGCCCGCGCCGCTCGCCAACAGGGCGCGATCCTGACGCAGAACGTCGCGGTCCAGCATCTGTTGCTGGAGTCAGGGCGGGTAACCGGGGTGCGGACGACGCAGGGCGACTATCACGCCCCGCGGGTCGTGTTGGCCGCCGGTGCCTGGTCGGCGGTGCTGGCCCGCCAGGCCGGTTTCGGCATTCCCTCGACACCAGTGCGCAGTCAGTACTGGATCACCGCGCCGCATCCGCGGTTTCCGCGCCAGCATCCGCTCGTCATCCTCCCCGACGCGCGCGCCTACACCCGGCCCGAGGTCGGTGGTCTGCTGTTCGGGTTGCGCGAGGCGCGCTCGGTCAGCGTGGACCCTCGGGACCTACCCGACGATCTCGCCAACCTGAGTTTCGGCGACGACCAGGGGTGGGCGTCGCTCGGTGAAGGCGCGGGATTGCTGGAGCGTTTCCTGCCCGCCTTGCCCGAACTGGCGATTCAAAGTTATATCACCGGTCCCTCCACCTACACGCCGGACGGATTGTTTGTGCTGGGCGCGACGCCAGGCGTGGCAGGGTTGTTGCTGGCGACTGGGTGTTGCGGTGCGGGCATCGCCGCCAGTGGCGGCATCGGGCGGGCGGTGGCGACGCTGGCGGCGGACAAGGAACCACCCTTCGATCTCGGTGCCTTCCGGCCCGACCGGTTCGGGGTGGTCGATCCCTTCGATCCCGATTTCCGCCGCCGCTGCGAACAGGCCCGCTCGGGGAAAAGATCCGGCTGATGGTTTCAGAGGCGTTTTGGTACGGCCTCTGGCGGATTAACCCATTGAAAAATAACCCTCCTGATTTTTCAGAGAATTCCGACTGGATTTTCAAAGACGCGCGCGCCGTGGATTTTCCGATGCGGTTTCGGACGCGGCGATCTCGCGGGGTTCCTGCTTCGGATCTGGATGTAAGATCCGCCAATTAGGGTCATATTTCGCTATTTTTTTAGCTATAATATGACCGCATTGACAGAAGGAGCGTCCCCATGCGTGTTGCCGTTCACGAACTGAAAGCCAGCCTTTCTCGCCTGCTTTCCCTGGCGCAGGGAGGAGAGGTGATCGAGGTGACTTCCCACAATCAGCCCATCGCCCGCATTGTGGGGGTTCCCCGGTCCGCCGAGGAGGGGTTGCGTGGATTGATCGCCTGTGGCGCGCTCTCATGGAAGGGCGGGAAACCACGGCTGGCACCACCCTTGGCGCTGGCCGCGTCCGGTCGGTCGGTCAGCGCCATGGTGCTGGAGGATCGGGGTTGATTCTGTTTTGCGATACATCGGCGCTGGTCAAACTGTATGTTCAGGAAGATTCCAGCGAGGTCATGCAAGCGGCCGCCGAATCGGCTGCGACGGTGGCGGTCTGTCGGATCGCTTGGGCGGAAATGATGGCCGCGTTGGCCCGTCGTGGTCGGGAAAATCCCGCCGACTCGGCGGTGATCGAGGCCGTCCGCAACCGGTTGCGAAACGATTGGGACGACTACGTCGTGATGGAAATCACGCAATCATTGGTGGAGTTGGCGGGCGACTATGCCGATACCTTCGCGCTGCGTGGTTACGATAGCGTACAGCTTGCCGCCGCGCGCCTCCTTCATGAGGCCAGCGGCGAGGACCTCCAGTTCGCCTGTTTCGACGCGCGCTTGAACAAAGCCGCCAAGGTGCTGGGGCTGCTGCCGTAAGCCAGCTCGCCATATTTCGCGAAATTCCAGCTCCTCCGCCAAATGCTCCAGATCCAAATGGTCGAGCTGACCCTGACGCAACAGCGCGGCCTGCTCTTGGGTCCATGCGTAAAAATCCTGCTTGTGGATGGTCTTCATGCCTTCGCGCTCCAAACCGTTCGATCGTGGGTGATACCCGGAAACGGACCGAACGAAACCCGAATGCCGCGCACCCGTTCATCGCTCATTGACTACCAGGCGCGGGGGTGAAGGTCGGGGCGTTTTGAATCGAGGCGGAATGGCCGGTCGCCCGAATGCTGAACAGGCCCCGATTCTCCCGACGGCGGAGCGTCTACGGTTCCAGACCGGCCTGCTTGAGTCGGGCGAGCAGTTGGGCGATCTGCCGCTCGGCGGCGATGCGCGCTTGGCGCTCCTGCTCCTTGGCTTGGCGCTCCTGCTCCTTGGCTTGGCGCTCCTGTTCCACCCGCCGTTCCGCCGCCTCCCGGGCCTGCTCCTCGATCTGAGCTTCCCGGAATTCCTTGCCCAGGTAATACACCCGCACCTTGCGGCCTTCGGTCCAGGCGCTCGGCTCCAGGACTTCGATCT
>REEE01000184.1 GCA_007695245.1 Candidatus Competibacteraceae bacterium
CTGCTGGTGGTGGCGGTGAGCGTCCCGATGCTGCTGCTGGTCTGGCCGCTGTGAGATTGGATTCGGGAGCAAACCCCCAACCGACCCATGTTTTAACTCGCCTTACCTTCCTGGCTTATGAGGGTTGCTCCGTTACGACAGCGACTCGGTTGAGCTTCACGTTGGATAGAGCCAAGACTGCTTCTTAAAAAATAATAAAATCATTAATTTATTTAAATTACTTTGCGGTCTCTCACGCTCTTTGCTTGACAAAAGCACTGTTGGATCGGATAATTGAACAGCGTTTATAATTATCTCCCAACCAGTTCTCGATTCCAAAATCGGCGCTTCGACCAAGGCAAATCCGACGGCGACCCAACGAACCGTCGGTCACGAACCAACTCCGATGAAACCATGCAAAGATCAATCGATGCGCGTTACTCCCATCGCTCGTATCCTGAGCCTGATGGGATTATGCGCGGCCGCCGCTTGGGCCGTGGCCGACGAACCGGGTCTGCCTCTGTGGGAAGTGGGGATCGGCGCGGCGGCCTACCACCAACCGAACTATCCGGGATCGGACGTGCGCTCGACCACCGCTTTTCCATTCCCCTATGTGATTTACCGAGGCGATTTTTTCCGCATCGACCGCAACCTGCAAGGAATCCTGTACGAGACCCAACGATTGAAGGTCGACTTCAGCGCCGGGGCCACGTCCTTGGTGGAGAGCGACAAAAGCGATGCGCGCGCCGGCATGTCAGATCTGGATCCAACGATCGAGGTCGGGCCAGCGGTCAGTCTGCTCCTCAGCGATCCGGATCGACCCGACAACCTCTGGGGGCGCCTGGCCGTTCGCAAGGCCTACAGCGTCGATACCGGCGACTGGGACTTCACCCCGCAGGGGTGGATCTTCGACGCGAAGCTGCGCTATCAGCGGCCCCTCATCGGAGAGACCCTACGACTCAGTACGGAGATCGGTGCTTCGTTCGCCGATTCGGATTATCTCGGCTATTTCTACGACGTCCCATCTCGCTACTCGACTCCGGAACGTCCGGCGTTCGGTTCCGGCTCCGGCTACGCTGGCGCCCGGCTGGGGCTGGGCCTCAACGGCGCCTTGGGCCAGTGGCGCTGGTCGGTCTACGGCGCCTATCTGAATCTGGGCGGCGCCGCCTTCACGGGCAGCCCCTTGTTGGAGTCCAGGCACGACTTCAGCGTCGGCGCCACCCTCGCCTGGATGTTCTGGCGAAGCGAGCGTAGGGTCTTGCCGAAAAATACCAGCCCCGGCAGCGAATTCGACGCGCCGCTCATCGGTTTCTAACACAGGACGCGGAACAGCCTCACGGTCGGACCGACCCGCCCCGAACCCAGGGCCGCACGGGCGAAAAAAAACCCTCTACCTCGACAAGGATTTTGGTTTGCCCGATATAACGAACGGCGTTTTGTAAAATCTTGGTCACGCGATATGACGAGCAAAACTGATCCATCCCTTCCGCCGCTTTCCGCGGCGGATCCGCTGGTGGCCTGCCAGGACTGCGACCTGCTCTGTCGCAAGCGCCCCTTGCGGGTTGGGGAAAAGGCCCGCTGCGCCCGCTGTGGAGCCCTGCTGTACGCCCGCAAGCCCAATAGCATCGAACGCACGCTGACGCTGGCCCTGTCCGCCTTAATCCTGTTCGTACTGGCCAACGCCTACCCCTTGCTGGACTTTCGGTTTCAGGGCCAGACGCTGGAGATTTCCGTGATCAGCGGCGTTTGGGAGTTGTACGCGCGGGAGATGTGGGTGCTGGCGGCGGTGGTGTTCGTGGTGAGCATCCTGGCGCCGTTGCTGAAGATTCTAGCCCTGCTGTACGTCCTGTTGCCGCTCTGGCTCGACCGCCAGCCCTGGCGAATGGCGCGGGTGTTTCGCTGGATCGAAACCCTGCATCCGTGGGCGATGACCGAAGTGTATCTCTTGGGCGTGTTGGTGGCGTACGTCAAGCTGTCCGATATCGCCACCATCGTACCGGGCGTGGCGCTGTATGCCTTCGCGATGTTGATCGTGGCGATGGCCGCCACCGACGCCACGCTGGAACCGGAAACCATTTGGGAATGTTTGGAGACGCAACGATGAACCGTGTCCCGCCCCTCAGCGCGGCGCGCGCGGCGCTGGTCCGCTGCCACGCCTGCCACCTGCTGAGCCGGATGCAAGCGCCGCCCCCGGGCGGTCGCGTTCTTTGTCCGCGCTGCGGCGCCGCGCTGCATCAACGCAAGCCCGATAGCCTGGCCCGCGCCTGGGCGCTGACCCTGACGGCCTGCATCCTCTACATTCCCGCCAATACGCTGCCGATCATGACCGTCGTGTCGATGGGATACGGCGAGCCGTCCACCATTCTCAGCGGAGTGCAGACGCTGATCGTGGCCGGCATGTGGCCGTTGGCTCTGGTGGTCTTTATCGCCAGCGTGGCCGTCCCGGTGCTGAAGCTGCTGGCGCTGATTTACCTGCTGGTTTCGGTGCGGCGCAAGTCGCGCTGGCGTCCCAGGGATCGCACGGTTCTGTACCGGATCACCGAGTCGGTCGGGCGCTGGTCGATGGTCGACGTTTTCATGATTGCGATCCTGGCGGCGCTGGTCAAACTGGGTTCCATCGCCACGATCGAGCCGGGAGCGGGCGCGCTGGCGTTCGCCGCGGTCGTGGTTTTCACGATGCTCGCCGCGATGAGCTTCGATCCGCGGTTGATCTGGGATGCCATGGAGAATCCTGATGAACGATAACGACATCCGCCCCCAGAATCCGGGGAGCAGCGCTCCCCTGCCTGACGCGATCGTGGAAAAACGTCGCGGATTTTCAATCGTATGGCTGCTGCCCCTGGTCGCGGCGCTGATCGGCGCCTGGCTGGCCTACAAGACCCTCAGCGAACAGGGACCCACCATCACGCTCATCTTTCGGGAGGGCACGGGCCTGGAAGCCGGCAAGACCAGGATCAAATACAAAGCCCTGGATGTCGGCGTGGTGAAGACCGTTCGGTTCGGCCCGGATCTGTCTCGCGTCATCGTGTCGGCGCAAATGGATAAGGAAGTGGAGCCACACCTGAAAGAAAACAGTCGGTTCTGGGTCGTGCGGCCCCGTCTGGGGTTCGGCGGCGTTTCGGGGCTGGAAACCGTGGTGTCCGGAACCTATATCGAGGTGGAGTTCGCTGACGGCAACCCGGCCCGGGAGTTTGTCGGGCTCGAACAACCGCCGGCGGTCAAGGCCGATACTCCCGGACGGCGTTATCTGTTGCTCACCGACAAGCTTGGCTCGATCCAGCGGGGTTCGCCGATTTATTTCCGCGACATTCAGGTGGGTGAGGTGTTGACGACCGAGTTGGCCGAAGATCGCCAGAACGTGTTGGTGCATGGGTTCGTGAACGCGCCTTACGACCGTTTGGTGCGCGACCAGAGCCGGTTTTGGAAAACCAGCGGTTTCGAGGTCTCCCTCGGCGCGCAGGGCATCGACGTCAGAATGGAATCGCTGCTGTCCTTTGTATTGGGCGGCATCGCGTTCGATACCCCGACGCACGACGAGGGAGGCGAGCCCAGCCAGAGTGGCGCGCGGTTTCGGCTGTACGACAGTTTTGCCAGCATCGCCGAATCTTCCTACACTCGTCGCGACCCCTACATGATGCACTTCGAGGGCTCCGTGCGGGGCCTGAGCGTGGGCGCGCCCGTGGAAGTTCGGGGCATCGGGATCGGCAAGGTTACCGAGGTCAAGCTCGAAGTTGACCTGAAAACCGGTAACGTCCGCGCGCCGGTGATCGTGGAGCTGGAACTGGAACGCCTCCTGTCCCAGGATCTGGTCAGGCAACTGGACGAAACTTACGGCCCGCTCCGCGCCGATGGTCGCCGGCCCAGCATGGAGCGCATGGTCGAGAGGGGGCTGCGGGCGCAGTTGAAGACCGGCAGCCTGCTGACCGGTCAACTCTTTGTCGATTTGGATTTCTATCCCGACAGTTCCCCGCTGCAACTGGTCTACGGCGGCCAGCATCCCGAGATTCCGACGGTGCCGGGCGCGCTGGAAGCTTTTCAGAAGATCGCCCTGGAGGTCCTGGACGATCTGCGCAAGCTGCCTCTGGACCGGATTGCCGACGAGCTGCTGGGGACGATGCAGGGCGCCAACCGGCTGATCAACGCCCCGGAATTGCGGGCGGCGATCCGTTCCCTGGATGCGCTCCTGAAGGACGTGCGGAGCCTGACGCAAACCGCTGACCGGCAGGTGGCCGCGCTGGCCGCCGACGCCGGGAAAACGCTGGGCGCGGCGCGGAGCACTCTGGAAGGGGTCGATCCCGAGGCGCCGCTGATGGTCGATCTCGCCAATCTACTGAAGGAGCTGGCGACCGCCGCCCGTTCCGTGCGGATCTTGACCGACCATCTGGAACGCCATCCCGAATCCCTGCTGTATGGCAAGGGTGGAACCGGACGTGGAGCAAGAAGATGAATGGTCGACTGTTGCTGGCGGCGCGCGCGGCGCTGGTGGGTGGATTGTTGGTGCTGGTGGGGTGCGCCGGCAGCGAACCGGTGCGTTACTACATATTGAGCGCGGCGCCGCCGGCTCCGTCGGCGCTCGGGAGCGGCGCGGCGGCGCGGGATCTCGCGGTCGGCGTCGGTCCGGTGAAATTGCCGGAATATCTCGATCGGCCTCAGATCGTGACCCGCGCCAGCCAGAACGAGCTGAACGTGACCGATTTTCACCGCTGGGCCGAATCCCTGGGGGATAGCGTCCCCCGGGTTCTGGCCGAAAATCTGGCAACGCTGCTGCCGAGCCAGCGAGTGGTTGTGTACCCCTGGAGGCGGGCAACGCCGATCGACTATCAGGTCGCCATCGAAGTCTCCCGATTCGAGCGCCTGGAGGATGGGGAGAGCGTGCTGGCCACGCACTGGCGCGTCCTCGACGGCGGCGGCAAGGAATTGCTGAACCAGGCATCCACGCACCGGGAGACTCCGGCGAGGCCGGATTACGCGGCGACGGTGGCGGCCATGAATCAAACCCTGGAAGCCTTCAGCCGCGAAGTTGCGTTGAGGATAGGAGAATTGTCGTCCGGTTACCGCCGCTAACGGCGTCTCGCGAGACGGCTTGCGGCTGTTCGGAGCGGTTCCTTCGGTCGGCCCTGGGTCAGCCGCGGCCGGGGTTTGTCCTTCCTCGCAACCTCTCCGCTGGGGAAAGGCTTAACGCGCGCCGAACTCACGAGATCTTCTCCGTTGCGGGAACCTGGGCGAATTCCACGCCCAGCTCGGTCAGGACCGCCTTACCCCGCACCGTCAGATCGGTGATAAAGGCGAACTGCTGGCCGGGGTGAA
>REEE01000138.1 GCA_007695245.1 Candidatus Competibacteraceae bacterium
GTATTTAATATGGCGGTTTTTTCCCAAATTAAACGGTGCGCCCGTTGCGGCAAGATATCCGGATAGCCAATACCTTGCATGCTGAGTTCAAAGAGAATTTGTTCGCGCGACCCATCAATCTCGGTCATCGCCGACCAATCCAGCAGGATCGGCGTATTGCCCAGCGCGCCGCGCACCTCGGGACGGATTTCAACGCGCGCGTGACCTTGAGCGGGGATTTGCGTCACATGCAAATTGATTTTGACTTCAGTCTCGGGGGATAGCACAGTTTCGCTGCGCCGCGCACTCTGTTCGTCTTCCTTCAGTAGATAGAAAACCAGTGATCGGGTTTCTCGGGCAATCATAAATTGATCGGCCAGGGTATCGGAGTAAGTTTTACCGCCCTCAACGCGGTCGTTTTTATCGATCAACGGGGCAAAGACAGGTTCACCATTGCGGAGCACGTTGATTTCGAGCATGGGCAGGAAGTCGTAATAGGTGATCTGCCCTTGGCTTTGCCGTTCGGCGCAGAGGGCGCAGCCGCGCGCCACCAGTCCATCGGTGGTGGAAGCCACAATCAGATCCGCGGAAATTCCTGGGTCGCTGATTTTGGCTTGGAGCCATTGACCCAACGATGTGGCGTTTCTCAATCCCGGTTTGAGCGATGCGCCGCTCAGCGGGCCTTCGATCAGGATCACGGCGGCATTGCGCAATACCGCACGATCCTCCTGCAACACCCGGTCGACGGTTGCGGCCATGACGAGGGCCAGTTCACCCCGCAAGGTGGAAAATCCCTCGACCATGCGCCACCCGCTCGGCGCGGCGGCGTCCGGGAACAGGTCGGATTCGGCGGGGCGTCCCAGGAGGGCGTTCCAGGCCCAGGCGCTGGCCCAGAGCAGACGCGCGTCGGTCACCCCCGTTTCGGCGGCGAGCAGGCGCGGCAACCTTTCTGCATAAGGATGCATCTTACGCAACCCGTCCCGGCGGCGAACCGGCGCCAGCGTCGGTCGCCCGTCCTGCTCCACCTCCACGCACTCCATATCCAACTCGCTGACCGCAATGCCTTCGGGCAGGAGTTGCAGCACACAGGCGCGCTGTCCGTGGAGCGTCTGGATGTGGGCGTCGCGCAACGTCGCGCCCCAACCCAGCAAGGCCGCCACCGGACGCCAGAGCAGCCGGGCGTTCACATCGGCTTGCGCGGCTCCACCGAGCAACCGGTCGCGAGCATGCTCGTTGAACGTCGGCGTATCGGGCACGGCGATGACGCCGTTGCGGTTGTCCTTCGGTAGCAGGCTGTATAAATGCAAACCCAGCCGACGGGGCGCTTCGGGGTCGGCGCCGGTCAGCGCCCACAGCAGTTCCAGCACGCTGGCGCGCTGGCCCACCGCCGCCGCCAGGCCGGGGCGACCAAACGGCGACAGGAGCGCTTCGGTGCCGGTGAGAGTGCCCTGCGGCGTGTCGGTCACCACCACCGGCGGAACCGGTGCCTGGCGGAGTGTTGCGTCCAGGCCGGCAACGCAATCCAGGACGCCGTTCAGGTCTACGCCGACCGCCGTGCTCATGCGAATAACCGGCTCATGCTGTCCTCCAGAATGAGAGCGCATTCTTCCAGGGCTTCGCGAATGTTGTCCGGATCGACATCCAACGTGACGCCATACGCGAGATGGGCGGGTTGCGTGGCGAACTCGCGCGGTTGGGCGAGGGAAGAACGGATCACCAGCCCGCGCGCTTTCACGGCCTGACCGGTACGGAAATTTTCCTGCGCGAGGGCGTTGCGTAGCGCCTCATCGGCCGACTGGACCAGTTCGGTCAGGGGCAGCGGTTGGGCCGCCGTGCCATGGATGCCCCAGATGCACAGACTGCCGCGAAGACCGGTTTCGTAGTCCGTGAGTTGCACGACCGCCGTGCAGCCGAGCATGGACAGCCAGGGGGCTAACGTGGACTCTCGATCATCGAGGGTGGTATCGAAGACGTGGGCGATCAGGCGTCGTTGCCCCAAGGTGAGGACGAACAGCGCCAACCAGGGATAGGTGTCCGACCAGCGGCCGTTGGCCTGTTCGTTGCGAACGTGCAAGGGCGAGAGCGCCACGCGCTGCCTGGACGAGAGCTGATCGATGGCCACCACGACCGCCAGCCGGGCGAAGTCGGCCCAGAGGCGGCGTTGCCAGCGCCAGAGATCATCTTCGCGTTGCTGGTTGCGTAGTAGTTCCAGGTAAGCGCGCCAGATGACGCGATAGCGCGAGTCTTGTTGCAGGACGTAGTTGGGGGTTACCGGATGGGCCGGATTGCGGATGCCGAAGCCGCTGAGCTCGCGGTGATGGCGGCGGCACAGAGCCAGGTAGCGGTTCACCAGACGAATCCGCTCGGTATTGCCGTACCGTTGATTGGCGCGCACATACCCCCGGCCCTCTTCGAGGCTGAGACGCAGAAAGTCCTTGAGCACCCGGTTTTCCAGCGTATCGAGGTTTTCCTCGCGGGCGATGCCCAGCAATCGTTGTCGCGGTCCCGCTTTCTCCGCCACCGAGAGGCCCGGTTGCCGGATCAACCAGGCGATACAAGCGTTGTCCAGTTCCTGGATACGGTCGATCGCCATCAGTTCGCGGGTTCGTTTCAACACCCGGCGCGGGTGGGCGGCGGTCTCTTCCACGCGGGCGGGGAGACGTTCGGCGTGATCGACGATCAGTTCGCGAGGGGCCTCTTGGGCCTGCGCCGGGCGCTTCAGCCACAGAATTCGCAGGCGATCCCAACCCGTCTCGGCCTCGCAATCCACTTCGGCGTTCAGTTCGGTTTGCGCTTCGCGGATGCGGGCCAGCACCTGGAGGATGAAAGTCTGCATCGCGAGCGTATCCGCATCGCCGGTTTCCTGTCCTTGTGCGCTGTCGCGAGGGCGGAGTAAGTGATTCTGCAAGGTGAGTTGGGCGTTTAGGGTCTGGCCATTGGTCCGGATCTCCATTCGGATCTGTTGTTCCGTGACGAGCGCCGCCGTCGGCAGGGCGCTCAACCGGAATTCTCCACCGAACCAGGGAAACGCGCCGCCTTCGGGCTGTTCGCGCCAGCGGCTGCCCAGAAAGCGCACCTCGCCGGCGGCGGGGACGGCTAACAGCGCGCCGTGGCGGCCATCCATCTCAACCTCCGTGTAGTCTTGCAAGGCGCGGCGCACTTCCAGTCCGCACAACGGGGTCTGGGCGCACAGACCCCACGGGACCGCCAGTACTTGTGGAATCGATTTCATGAGGCGTCTTCACGGCGCACGCCCATCCAACTGAAGGGCCGGCCGCTGCCATCATCCTGGGAAGCGCGTTGAAACGCGGCAAACAGTGTTTCATCGTGAAGCTCGTCCTTGATCAGATCCCCAATCTGGCGTAGCGGTTGGCTGATTCTGGCATCCCCTAGATCGACACCCCGCAATTTGGGCAGGATGCGCTGCTCGAGCTGATCGGCGAACGCCATCCGCGCCGACTCCCAGCCATCCCCCCGCTCGGGTTCCGCAACGCCGGGATAGTTGGCGATGTAGGCGAGCATGGCCTGATTGACCCGATGGGCGAAGGGCCGATGCAACTCGTCGAGTTGGTTGTTGAGCCGTTCGACCAGCGTGGTGATTTTATCGCGCAGATGGTCGGGCAGTTCGCGGAACTGCCGCCGCCAGCCGTGCCAGCGCGGAGCCGGCAGGTAGGCGTCCGTCGGTGTTCCAGTACCCTGGAGCGCTTCATTCACCAGTTGATTGGGGCGCGTGAACCGGAGCAGGTTGGCGCGATCTAGCACCTTGTCCGACAGGGTCTGCGTGGATTCATCTTCGTTCATGGTCCCGACGAACAGCATGTCATGGCCCGGATAGATGCGGCAGGATTTGCCGCTCGCGCCGCCGATGTCGAGCATGATTTCCGATTTACGGATACCGTCCATGTCGGGTTGATCGGGTGCCGGTCGTCCTTCAAGCTGGCTCAGGAACTCGCTGAAATAGTACTCGACTCGCGCGAGGTTCATTTCGTCGAGCAACACGATCAGGAGTCGATCCTTAAAAATTTTCGCTTGTACCGGCCAGTTGTACCGATCAAAGTGGACCAATGCCCGCGCCAGTTCGGTGGCTTTGTAACGTTTCTCCAGGTAGTTGTAGAAACCGAGCATGTCCTGTGGACTGTCCCAGCGCGGTTGTACGGGAATTTTCAGGAAATCAATCCCCATCGCTTCGGCGTAGCGCCGGGGTAACAGACTCTTGCCGGTGCCGGAGATGCCCGCCAGCACCGTGAGCGGGCTGATCGGTGCGATCTTGAGTGCGGTATGGAAGGCGTACAGGGTGCGTTCGGGGAAGTGCAATTTGAGCGCTTCGAGGTGTCGGCGCACTTGTTGCAGCGCGTCTTTCTCACTAACCGGACGTTGCACTTTCTTCTGCTCGAGACATGCAGGCGGACGCACCAGATCGGCGAGCGTATCATCGGTTTCTGGCTCACCACCGGTTGGCCCCTCAATGGGTTGATGCTTTTGGAGTTTCTCTTCAATCTCCCTCAATCGAGCCGATTTTTGAGCGTATTCGTCATCAAGATCCTGCCGGCGGTCACGGGCCTCAGTGATCTTAAGGCGCAGGAATTCCAGTTCAGCTTTTAGTGTTTGGTGTTGCGCCAATTCGGCTTTTAAATCCTCTAATTCTTCGCGAGTCGTTGCCGTAGCAGCTTCATTAATCGCACGGGCAGCGTATAGACCGGCTAATATCTCTTCAAGCTCCTGCCGCTTTTCTTGGCTGCCAGCGATTTCCCGACGTAGGTTATCAGCTTCCGAGACCAGCGGATCATATTCTTGGCGAACTTTCTCCAAGTCGAGTTGCACGGCTTGCAGTGTGGCATTGGCAGTTTCGGTTGCTTCCTGCATCTGTATCAAGGTGTTGCTTTTCTCCTGCAACTGGTCTTTCGTGTCATTCAGTTGATTTGATATTGATCGCAATTGGGTGACAGCGAGTAGATATTCCTGGCGCGCGGGCTCCAAATCGTTTTGCGTCTTCACCAATTCTGCTCGGGCAGTTTCGAGCACTACTTCGGTCGCTCCACGCGCAGCGTGAAGATTTGCTAATTCCTCCTCAAAATCTTGAAGTTGTTTACGGGTAGTCTTGATTTCCTGGCTGACCACATTGAGTTCTTGACGGCTTTTTTCAAGCTCCTCTGCTAGAGGATCGCGTTCCTTAACTAATTTTGCCAACTCATTTTTTGACTCGATTCTCTTGTCTTCAAGATTTTGAGTTTCGGTTATGAGTTTTTCCCGTTCCACAGCCAATCGATCATTTTCAACGCGAGCCACCGCAAGTTGGCGATTGATATAATCAAACTCGCCACGCGCTTCCGTCAGGCGGGTACGCATTTCGTGCTCGGCGGTGACCAGGGCTTCAATTTCCGCTTTGCGCTCGTCGAGCAAGGCAATCTGCGCTTTCGCCCGCTCCGCTGCAAGGATCATCTCGTTATATTCCGCGCGGCGCTCCGCAAGGTCGCGTAATACTTCGGCAAGCTGGGTGCGGTCCTCGGTCAGTTCGTCGCGGACCTTTACGATCTCGGCGCGGTAATGATCGAGATTAGCGACATCCTGTTGCAGATCGTGTAAACGGGTTTCTTCCTCTTTACGGCGAACGATCATCCCATCCAGATCGGCCCTGAGCGCATTGTGTTCCTCTCGTTGCCGTTGCGAATCAGCTTCGACTCGCTTGAGTTCGTCACGCCCCACCATTAATCGCTCGACGACGTTCTCAAGCGCCGTTGCTGCGGGCATTCGGCGTAGGTGGGCGCTATAACGCATACCGGCCAGCAGCGCGATAATCACACTCGCCATGCAAGCAACCGCGCCGGTTGAGGCGATCCAAAGCATCATCTGGGTATTCATGCAAGCGGTTCCTGAGCTTAACGGATATTGAGGTCAAGATTGGCGGCGGGCGGGGAACCCATTGGAGCCGTGGATTGCAGGGATGTGAGTTCCGCGCGCAGGCGCTCGATCTGTTCGCGGAGGGCAGTTGCGATCCCGGTATCCTCTTGCAGCCGTTTGCGCACAACTTCTGCTTCCCTGGCCCGTGGCTCCAAGGTTGCGACGTCCCGTTCGAGTTCGGACCGGCGCAAATTCAGTCGCTCGATATCGGTACCCAATGCTGTCCACTGCGTGTTCGCCGCGCTGAGTTGACCCCTTGTGCGTTCCAGTTCGGTCGAAACTGTGGTGAGTTCCGTGCGTTTGACTTGAAGATCCTTGGTCGCCGTATCGAGTCTTGCCAGATCGGTTTCCAAGGAAGATTTCGTTGCGGCTAGTTCGCGATGGTTTTGCTCGGCGGTCGCAACGAGTCGCTCCAATTCAAGACGGCGCGAGTTCATTTGGTCCAGTTCGTTGGCCAGCGTAGCGCGCTGGCTTTGAGCACGCTCCAGTTCAGCACGGATCGTGGCCCATTCCGTTCGCGCCGTTTCCAATTCCTTACTGACCACACCCAGCGTTGCGACATCGGCTTCCAGCGTCGTCTTCCGGGCAGCGAGTTGACGGTTGTTTTGCTCGGCCGTGGCCATGGCGATTTCCACCTCTTTCTGACGGGCCAGCAGCTTGTCCAACGCGGCATTGGCCTCGGCCGCCTCACGCACGGCCCCCACGGAAGTCTCTCTTTCCGTCTTCAGTCGGGCGATTTCGGCGGCCAGGGCGGTTTGCTGGCCTTGGGTTTCAGCCAGTTGGCCTTGAGCGGTTTTCAGAACGTCGCGGGTGGTGGTCAATTCTTGACGGACTTGCCCCAATTCCCGCTGGGCGGCTTCGGCATCGCGCCGGCTGTCGGCGGCGGTGCGGGTGTCCTGTTCGAGTTGGGCGCGCAAGGCGTCGAGGCGTTTGATCTCGGCATCCAGCCGTTGCGCTTCGCCCTCCAGATGGGTTTGTTCTCTGCCGGCCGTGGCGACCGCGTCGGTCAGTCGGGTTTCCTGAGCGCGCAAGTCGGTGAGGCGTTGTTCGGCGGCCTGTTGATCCTGCAACAGTTGTCCGGCGCGCTGCTCGGCAACCTTTTGCTGGCTGAGTGCCTCGTTGCGGGCCTGTTCGGCCTCGGCTTGCCGGGCGCGGGCGGTCCGTTCGGCCTCGGTGGCTTGTTGGCGGCGATTCTCGGCATCCGTGGCCTGTTTTTCCGCATTGTCGCGGCGCTGTTCGAGGTCGGTAATCCGGGTTTCCGCCGTCTTGATTTCGGCCAGCAGTCCGTCGCGACGCTTCACCAATCCATCCTGCTCCGCCCGGCTGTCCGCCAGTTCCCGGCGCAGGCCAGCCGCTTCGTCGCGCAATTGGGCCGCGGTGGCGTGTTCGGCATCGAGGGCGATACGGGTCCGGCGCAACTCGGTGACCGCCCGATCGAGCTGGACCCGCTCCGCGCTGAGCGCCTGAAGCTCAGCATGAGTCGCCGCGCGCTGTTCGCGCCAGGTCTGTCGTTCCAAGGCATCGCCCAAGACGCTGAACAGCACGGCGCCAAAACCACCGACCGTCAAGGCCAAGGCCAGCCAGAGCGCTACTTGCCAGCGCCAGTGCCAGGCGGGCGGCGTACCGTCCGGCGGCAGCCACCGGTCGGCGGCAGAAGGTTCAGAGTTCGGCGAGGATTCGCTCGACGCAGCCATCCAGATTCTCCCGAAGTTCGTAGACCCAAAAACGCACGACCGTCCAGCCGAGCGCGCGTAGCTGGTGATCGCGCCATAAATCCGCCATCTTGCGGCGACCGTCCGGGTCGCGATGGAACCAGTCGCCATCCACTTCGATATCGAGGCGGCGTTCGCCCCGAATCAAGGCGAGATCCAACCGCCGTCCGGCGATCGGGTACTGGGGAATGGTCTCGATGCCGCGCGCCGCCAGCGCCCGCCAGAGCCGCTCCTCCCAAGGCGAGTCAAACGACCGCGTTGGGGTTTCCTCCGACCGCTGGCGACGAGCCAGCAAGGCTTCCAGATCAGCAATCCCACAGTGCGCCGCATGGTCCAGGTTACCGAACACATGGCAAATCGCGCGAGCGCGACTGATCGCGACGTTGATCAGGTTACCGGTCTCCAGCAGAAATTGCCGCGCCCGTTCCGGCATCTCCGGCCCCACGCACAAACTGAACAACATCACGTCGCGGGCGTCACCCTGAAAGCCGTGCGCGGTGTGAACTTCCAGCCGGGTGCCGGCGACGCGGTCGACCGGTAATACCCGCTCCACCTGGTCGCGCAACCGGTTGGCCTGCTCGCGAAAGGGAGTCACCACGCCGATGGTGCCTGTGAACCCGTCCGGCGCCAGCAACCGGCGCAGTTCGGCGACGATGGCTTCGATTTCGGCGGGCGACCAACAACCGGTGCGCGCCGGCTGGAGCGGTCCCACCACCTCCGACCAGTGAAAGCCGGCGGTCTTGCCCGGCGGGGGGCGCAACATCCGGGCATCGGTCAATGGCCGTAACCGGTGGCCGTAGAAGGTCTCGCTGAGGTAGTCGGCGATGTCGTCGTGGCACCGGAAATGATCGCGCAGCAGGTGATGATCGCCCGCCGCCGCCGCCGCGAAGTGAAACAGGCTGTTGGCGGAGAAGGTGAAACGGCCGATGCCCGGCCCGAGCAGCCCCGCGGCCCGCAAGGCGTCGGCTTCCCATTCGGGGCGGATCTGGGTGATGTGGGTCAGTTGGGCCGGGTCGCCGATGATGATGGCCCGCCGCGCCCGTGCCAAGAGCGGCAAGGCCGAAGCGATATCGCCTTGGGCGGCTTCGTCCAGCACCACGTAATCGAACAAACCCGGCGCCAGCGGAATACGGCTGGCCGCACCGAGATTCGACGCGGCCCACAACGGGAACTGGTCGAGAATCACCGCGCGCTGCGCTGCCCAGCGCTCCCGCGCGCGTTCCGCGCCGGCCGCCCCTGCGCTCCGCAGCAGCGCCAGGTCGCCGCGCAACGCGGTCAGCGCCTGGCGGTTCTCCGGGGCGCACTCGGCCCGGTTATCGCTCAATTCCACGAGAAGCGCGCGGGCCGAGGTCTGGATCTGCGCGCTCAGCGCGACGGGATCGGCGGCGGTGTCCGTAGCCGGTCGGGCGCGAATCTCCGCTTCGAGCCGCGCCCGCTCCTCTCGCAGGCGTTCGAGGGCGCGCGAACCGTCCAGCCGTCGTTCGTCCCGGTCGCGGGTCGCCGGTGCGGGTTCGGTCGGGTCCGGGCGCGTCCCGGCCAGCGCGCGCGCCCAGCGCCGGAACCCGCGCCACGCGCGCCGCCAGCCCGGTTCCGGTGCCGGTGCAGGGGACGGCGGGGAGGGCGGCGCTGCCTCGTCCAGACCGAGCGCGGTTTCCAGGTCGTGGATCGCTGCTTCCAGCCGCCCCAGTTCATCGGCGCGTTCCGCCTCGCGCCCGGCGCGGTCCATGGCGGTGGCCCGGGCGGCGTCCAACCGCTCCAGCGCGGCGCGGGAGGCCGCGAAGCGCTCGCTCCGTCCCGATCCACCCGGTCGCGCCAGAATCGCGTCCAGCGCCCGGTCGAAACTGAAGCCGTCGCCGCCGTCGCGGGTGTTGGCCCGCACCAGCAGCGGGCGCCGTTCCACCAGGTCCGCGAACCGATCCACCACGGCGTCGATGGCCTGATGGTTGCGGCTGGCCAACAGCACGCTGCGCCCGGCCAGGGCGGCGCTGGCCAGCAGCGCGACGGCCACTTGCGACTTGCCGGTGCCGGGCGGGCCGGTGACCACGGTTAAGCACTGGTTGAGACCATCGCGCACCGCGCGCCACTGGTCTTCACCGAGCGGCAGCGGTTCCAGCACGGGTACCGAGGATTCGGCCCGCGCCTCGCCCTCGACCGCGCCGCCGAACCAGGCGGCCAGCGCGGTTTGGGCCAACTCCGCGTCGGACCAGTGCGTCAGCTCCAGCAGTTCCCGCACGGTGCGGCGGGCAAACTGAAGATCGCTCGACAAGAACAGCCCCAGCGCGCCGTAGAGGCCGGCGACGGCTCCGCAGTCCAGCGCGGGCAAGGGCCGCGCGATGTCCAGCGGGGTCCGCAGTTCGGTGGGCACCGCGCCCGCCAATCGCTCGGTGAAGGTGCGCCAGTCCACGAAGGATCCGGTTTGCCACACCTCGTCATCGGCGCGAACATCGAGCGCGTCGAGCAGTTCGCGCACCCGCCGCCTGCGCTGGCGTTGGCCGCGGACCCAGGACCATTCGAGGGCGGGCGTGGTCGCCGCGAGCGTCAGGTGCAAGGTGTCGTCATCCAGCGTCCAGTCGGCGGCCACGGTCGCCACCGGCACCAGGAACGGGGGGCGGGTGGCCTCACTGGGACGCACTAGGGCGATGGGGAAAGCCAGGTGGATCGGCTCGCGCGTCCGCCGCGCCAGCGCGGTCAGGAACGCGGGCGGCAACGCGGAACGGGCGATGTCCAGCGTGGTGGTTTCGCCTTCGCCGGGCCACCAGCGCCCGCGCGGCGCCAGGAACAGGAACTGTTCGCCGTAACGGGCGGGTTCGCCGAGCAGCAGGGCGCGCTCGTTGCGGGCGAGCGCCTCGCGATAGTACGGCAGGAGTCGGCGCAGCAGCGCCCAGGAAGGTTCGATCTGTCCCTCGGCGCCGGCGGGAACCGGCGCATTGCGCGACGCGGCGCGGGGCAGGCCCGGCGTGGCGGGGATCGCCGCCAATACCGGGCCTTGCGGGTTGGATTCCGGTCCGGACGCCTCCGGCGATTGCCGGTCGCCGGTGGGGCGGGCGATGTGGGGCGACGGAATGCGGTAGGGAAACCACCGGCGTCGGGCGCCGATCTGGGCCAGATCGGCGCGTTGCAAGTCCAACAGCGCCGCCGCGACCGCCTCGGCGGCGGGCCGCCGTCCGTTCCGGCACAGGCGCTCGCGCAGGTCTTCGAGCGGCAGTCCTTCGGGATGGCGCTCGATGGCGGTCAGGACGCGGGCGGCCAGCGAACCGTGAGGGTCGTCGGTCATGGGACCAGGCGAGACCGTGAATTTCTTTTCATAATATGATGATTGTATTGCATGGATGGTCGGGCAGTGCGCCGAATTGCCGTCTCCGGTGAGCGCGTCCGCTTGTGTGGATCGGTCGCATCGAGTATATTCCTTACGCATGAGCAAGTATTTTACCACCGAAGAAGCCGCCTCGTACCTCGGCGTGACCCCATCGCGGGTCCGGCAGTACATTGCGGAGGAACGCCTCCCCTCCGAAAAACATGGCCGAGATCACATGATCGGGGAGCACGATCTCGAAGACTTCGCCAAACAAGGCAAGAAGAAGCGGGGCAGGCCGCCCAAGAGCGAAAGTGAACTCTTGCGCGATTAGGTATAGGGCAGATCGTTACGCATGAACGCCGCAGCCAGCGCCCGACTCCGCGAAGGCGGAATCGAGTGGCCCACCGCCAGCAAACGCGTCGTTGTTCTCCACGGCGACACCCGCGAGCTGATCCGGGCTATTCCGGACAACTCGGTCCAGTGCGCGGTTACGTCTCCACCATACTGGGGGGTTCGCGATTACGGTGTCGACCAGCAAATCGGCGCTGAACCCGATCTCTCCGCGTACATAAAATCTCTCGTTGAGGTGTTTCGCGAAGTACGCCGAGTGCTTGCGCCAGACGGGGTATTTTGGCTGAACATAGGAAATACCTACTCATCGGGCGGCCGCAAATGGCGGGATGCCGATGAAAAAAACAAGGGCCGGGCGATGTCGTATCGGCCGCCGACGCCGGAGGGACTCAAGAAGAAGGATCTTATTGGCGTGGCCTGGCTACTCGCTTTGGAATGCCAACACGACGGCTGGTATCTAAGAAACGACATTATTTGGTACAAACCGAACTGCCAACCAGAGAGTGTAAAAGATCGTCTGACGGTCGCCCACGAATATCTTTTTCTGTTCTCAAAGTCCGAACGATATTACTTCGATCAAGACGCCATCAAACAGCAAACTACTAATGGCGACGGACTGAAGAATCGCCGCACGGTTTGGTCGATCAATACCGAGCCGTGTCCCGAGGCACATTTCGCCGTCTTTCCCAAGGCGTTAATTCGCCCCTGCATCCTGGCGGGCAGTCGTGCTGACGATGTCGTGCTGGACCCGTTCTACGGGGTGGGAACCACGGGCGTGGTCGCGAAGGAACTCGGTCGTAGGTGTATCGGAATCGAGTTAAGTCGTGAGTACATTGCTATTGCCGAAAGACGGACCGCGGAAGTCCAAGGGATGCTTATTCTTTAAGGGATAAGAAACTCCCACACTGCATACACGCGGCATCGGTCTTTTCGCAGGTTTTTGATCTGGAGTTTGCGTTCTGTGCCGCCATCGAAATAGAGATTGAATAAATTCTGCCCGTTTTCATCGTCAACATAACAATATCCTGGTTTGGGAATTTGGCGGCTATGCAGTCTCATCTCCAGCCGACCGTATCGAGCACGACTCAAAAGGTCCTTCGGAATTTCGACGAGTTCATATTTCCATCGGGGCACTTTCTCGAGCGCCCGAAGGACTAGAATTCGATCATAGCTTTGCATGTGAGAGAGAAACTGCTGGCGTAGACCTTCAAGATCGTCAGGGTTATCGTTCCATTGCCCCTTGCCGAGCTCCATGAACTTGCTGATCCAAAGTTGGTGCTCGCTTATGCTCTTATCGGCTTGGGTTTTAAGGGATATTTTCACTCCATCGATAGTTGCGTCGTGTCCGGGGTTTCCCTTTGGAGCTAAATCTGCTTTTCTGCCAGAGAGTTTGAGGACTGTAACAAGAATGTACTCAAACTTATCTTTGCTAAAGGGCTCCACGGAAAAACTGTGATGGACGCGCATGGCTTCACCAAAATTGCGTAGTACGTCTTCATCAAATAAATCAGATCGGTGAATCGTGAATTGGTGTTCCTCGCGGAATACGGAAACAACCCGCTCAATCCAGTGCATCTGTCCGAGGGTCAGCTCGGGGATCGAGGATACCAGGGATTTAACGAGCCTTATTTTTTCGTCAGTCATTATTTGACTAGGGTTCGATGATCTCAACCGGGTAGTGCTCCAGACCTGGATATCGAACCAATCTAAGCCCAAACAATCAATGGCTTATGAAAACTCATATCCACATCAAGAACACTACCCCTTCATATCAATTAACGCATCGGTACTTCCAGGAAGGCGTCCACCACGGCGGTCCAGGCTTGGCCGATGTTGTGGCGGTCGTAGCCGCCGCCGCCGACCGCGAGAATGCGTCCGTCGGCGAAGTCCTCGGCGATCTGGCACAGACCGCGCGCGGCGCGACTGTGGGCGCGCGCCGAGTAGTGCAAATGAGACAGCGGGTCGCCATTCAGGCCATCGGCCCCGCAGTTCATAAAGACAAACTGCGGTCGCCACTGGCGCAGGAAATCCTCGACCTTATCCCACATCATCAGGAAATCTTCATCGGCGGACAGCGGCAGCAGCGGAATGTTGAGCTTGCGACCCTTGGCCGGACCCTTGCCGACTTCATGCGAAAAACCGCTCTGCGGAAAGTTGTAGCGGCCATCCTCGTGGATGTCGGCATAAATGACGGTCGGATCGCATTCGAACGGATAGAACACCCCATCGCCGTGATGGGCATCGATATCCACATAGGCGATGCGCTCCAGGCCGTAGTCCTGCTGGAGAATCTTGATGGCCACCCCGACATCATTGAACACGCAAAAGCCGGCGGCGGTGTCGGGCATACTGTGATGCAGGCCGGCGATGGGCACGAAAACCCGCCGTACTTCGTTCGCCATGAGCCGGCGCGCGGCGTCGACGACCGTGCCGACCACGAACGAAGCGTCCTCGAATACCCCCTTGTAGGCGGGCGTATCGCCATAATCCAGCAGGCCCTCACCTATTTCGGAGTAGACCTTGACTTTTTCGAGGTAGTCCTCGGTGTGGAACCGCTTGATCTGTTCCTCGGTCGCCATGGTGGGATGCAGAATGCGCACCTGATAATCGAAATGTCGGACGTGCATCTCATCCCAAAAGGCGTGCAGGCGATCCTCGCCGAACGGGTGATCGTCAAATCCGTAGCGGCCCAGTTCCTCGCCGGTATAGACGGCGACTGTTCGACTGCGCGCCATGACTTGGTCCTCGGTGACGGTGGTCGGCTCCCGGCGGATCGGGCGGTGCAAGAGTGCGTGCGGATGACCCAGGGGTTCACTCTTCATGCAGGGGATCGAGCGCGCGGGTGCGGGGTAGAAAGACAAAAGCATCATAGCGTTCCGTGAGTCGGGTGGGAACGTAATTGCTCAGTCTTTCGCGTTCCGGAATAAAAATCACACCGATGGCCCGGTGGGGAATCGGCTCGCGCAAGAGCTCGACGGCCGGCGATTCCCGGTCGAGGATCAGAAATCGGTCACCATCGCCGGCGGCGAGCAACGCCGCCTCCAAACTGTCCGGACGCGGCTCCGGCGTCGCCATGATCTCGCGGCGACCTTCCCAGCGCCGGGCGGCCAGCACGGTGCCCGTGGCGGTACCGAAGCCGACGGCGAACACCGTATCGGCCCCGTGGCGTTCGCGCGCCAGTTGCCCGATGTTGACCTGCCCGGTGCGCGCCATGTCGGTGGCGCGAGCATCGCCGATGTGGGTGTTGTGCGCCCAGACGATCCCGCGGTTGTCGGGACCGTAATGCTCGAGCAGGCGCGCGACCGTGCGCTTGAAATGTTGCGCCCGCGCGTTCCAGGAAGCGGGACCGGCTTGCGCCATGCCGCGCAGGTGCCGTTCGCCGTATTCGACGACTTTGGCGTGTTGGTACGGCTCGAACAGGACGCGGCGCTGTTCGGGGTCGGCGGCCTGATAGCGCGCGGTCAGTTTTTCAGCGACGCGCGCGACCTCCGCCCGCGCCGAGCGCCCGGTCCCGTGGACGTGGCGGGCGTAGGCGATATTGTCGCCTTGAAAGGCTTGCAGGGGCTGATAAAGTTGGCGGACTTCCGCGGCGGCGGGTTCCGGCAACTGGGTCTGGTAGAAAGCCAGCACGGCATCCAGAGAGTCCCACAGGCCGTAGACATCGATGCCGTGGATACCGACCCGCTCGTCCGGTGCCCGCGCCCGATTGAACTCCCGCAGCCATTCGCCCAGCGCCGCCATCTCCGTATTAGCCCACATCCATAAGGGCCAGCGCTGGATTTGCAACAAGGCTTCACGAGCCGAGGCGGGCGCGTCCGGATGATGGCGAACATAGCGGTCGAGCGGGATCAGCGCCGACCAGTCGCCTTCCACGGCGATGAAGGAAAAGCCCTGCTCCTCGATCAAGCGGCGCGATAGGGCGTCGCGCCAGGTGTAAAACTCCCGGGTGCCGTGGGAAGCCTCGCCGAGCAGCACCCAGCGGGCGTCGCCGACGGCGTCGAGCAGGGGAGTCAGGTCGTCGGCCTGCCGCAGGGGCTGAGCCAGTGCGCGCAGGGCTTGCGGCAGTTCCCCGGCGTGGGAACCCGGAAACCCAATGCCGCCCAAGCCGACGAGCAATGCGAGCAGAATGAAGGGATGGCGTGGAATCGTCATGGTCGTCAGGCGCTCCGGTCGTTTGTCAGACAGGGGGTTTTGGCCCGCAATCCTTTAGCCGTATCGGGATAATCCGTGGATACC
Source organism: Candidatus Competibacteraceae bacterium (assembly GCA_007695245.1). GTDB lineage: Bacteria > Pseudomonadota > Gammaproteobacteria > Competibacterales > Competibacteraceae > REEE01. The sequence goes on from REEE01000138.1 coordinate 15,472, forward strand.
GAACCTTCGGGCCATTGTAGGAGGTGAAAGCATGACCGTCGAATCCGGCGCGCTGTACGTGGTGGCGACGCCGATCGGGAATCTGGAAGACATCACCGCCCGGGCGCTGCGCGTGCTGCGGGAAGTGGCGTGCATCGCCGCCGAGGACACCCGGCACACCGGGCAACTGCTGCGGCATTTCGGCATCGACACGCCGCTGCTGTCGCTGCACGAGCACAACGAACGCGCCCGGTTGGATTCCATCGTCGCCCGCTTGCGGAGCGGCGAGGCCATGGCCTTGGTTGCCGATGCCGGTACGCCGCTGATCAGCGACCCCGGCTTTCCGCTGGTGCGCGAGCTGCGCCGACAGGGCTTGAAGATCGTTCCAGTCCCGGGACCGAGCAGCGTGCTCGCGGCGCTATCGGCGGCCGGATTGCCGACCGACCGCTTCGTGTTCGAGGGTTTTCTACCGGCCAAAACAACCGCTCGTCGCGAACGCTTGCAAGCGTTGACCGCCGAGGAACGCACGCTGGTATTCTTCGAGGCCAGTCACCGGATGGCTGATACGCTGGCCGATCTGGCGACGGTCTTCGGCGTCGAACGCCCGGCGGTGGTCGCCCGCGAGCTGACCAAGCGATTCGAGGAGATGCATGGCGCGACCTTGGGCGAACTCACGGTTTGGCTGGACGCCGATCCCTACCGCGCTAAAGGCGAATTCGTGCTGGTGGTGCAGGGAGCGTCGCCGGCGAGCGCGGTGGACACGCCGGAAAATCGCCGGCTGCTATTGGCCCTGCTGGCGGAACTGCCGCCCAGTCGGGCGGTGGTGGTGGCGGCCCGGCTGACCGGTTTGCGCAAGAAATCGCTGTACGATCTGGCGTTGGCGCTGGGGCATCGCCAAGAGCCGGAATAGTCCGATCCGGGCTTGCCAAGCGTTGCGCGGAGGGGGACACTAGGATCGGGAACCGGCTGGACGGTCGCTGTATCGCATTTGCGGTATGGAGGAAAGTCCGGGCTCCACAGGACAGGGCGCCAGGTAACGCCTGGGGGGCGCAAGCCTACGGAAAGTGCCACAGAAAACAGACCGCCCAAGTTTCCGCTTGCGGGAACCGGCAAGGGTGAAAAGGTGCGGTAAGAGCGCACCGCGCGGCTGGCAACAGACGCGGCACGGTAAACCCCGCCCGGAGCAAGACCAAATAGGGGGGCACGACGTGTGGTCCGCACGGCTCCCGGGTAGGTCGCTACAGGCGTCTGGCGACAGACGTCGCAGATGAATGACCGTCCTCGACAGAACCCGGCTTACAGGCCGGTTCCCACTTTATTCCTTAAGTTGACCCTGCGTTCGTCCACCGTTCCGGAGGGCATGGCCATGACGTACCAACATATTCTGTTCGCCACCGATTTTTCCGACGACGCGCCACAGGTCGGGGAACGCGCCAAGGACATCGCCCGGAAGTGCGGGGCGCGATTGAGCATGATTCACGTCATCGAGGATGTGAACGTCATGCTCGGCGGCGGCTACGAATTACTGCCGGTCCTGCCGGATTTGCCCGACGAGGCGCTGTTGCGAGAGTCCCGCAACGCGCTCGGGGATCTGGCGCGGCGCTTGGAACTGGAAGTGGCCGAAACCTGGGTGGTCAACGCGCCGTCCACCAAGGAGGGCATCCTCGACATGGCTCACAAGCAGGCTGTGGACCTGATCGTGATCGGCAGTCACGGCCGCCACGGCCTGGCGCTGCTGCTGGGTTCGACCGCGAACGCCGTGCTGCACGGCGCGCCCTGCGACGTGCTGGCGGTGCGGATTCGGGATTAGGCGAGGCGCTCCGGCAACCGGACGAGGTCGCCCAGCCCCTCATGGAACTGTTCGCACCCCACCATCCCAAGGGTATGAGGTGGGGTTTCGGCTGAACGAGTGCCAAGCTGGCTCAGAGTGAATCCGGGTCCACGCCCAACTGTCGCAACCGTTCCGCCAGCCGTTCGGCGCGTTGCCGTTCGGCTTCGGCGCGTTGCCGTTCGGCTTCGGCGCGTTGCCGTTCGGCTTCGGCGCGCCGCGCCTGTTCGACGAAAGTCTCAAAGCGTTGCCCGTCCGGGTGGTGGAGCGCCAGGTCGGTTCCCTCCAGGCCAAACCGAATGCCCAGCAATGGGCTGACCCAGCCCTCCATCGAAGCAATCGGCTCCAGCCGGCCCTCCCGGCGCAGCCAGCCCTTGAGCGTCCCCCGATCGGGATCGTATTCGTAGTACTCCTCCACCCCGTACCGGTCGTAAAAATCCCGTTTCTTCCGCATCTCCGCCGGCGTGTTGCCCGGCGACAGCACCTCAAACACCACCTGCGGCGCAATGTAGTCTTCTTCATGCTGGATGTAGGAACCGCGATGACCCGGCGGGCGGCCAAAAACCACCATCGCGTCCGGCGCGGCGCGGATGTGGGGCTGGCCCTCGACCGGATACCACAGCAGATCGCCGGCGACGAACACATCGGGGCGGTCGGCGAACAGCGCCGCCAGGCCGCCCTGGATCATCACGATGCAATCAAATTGCCGGGTGTTATCCGCCATCGGTCGACCATCGCTCTCCGGGTACACGATCGGCTGGCGGGACGCGGGGGAAAGGCCGCGACGGGAATCCGTCGCCGGAGTGCTTAAGGCCGTGGTCGTCATTTCAGCCTCCTTCGATCGGCGCTTCAGGCCGGGGACCCGGCTCATTCACCTGCGAGGATGCTATCACACGCGCATGATTGACGGGTAGGGTTCTCGATGTGGATATGAAAATTCATAAGTATTTGATTTTTGATCTTTGATGAGTTCCTTATCCATATCTGGATCCATATCTGGGGCACCACCCTCGCGCCTTGATCCAGAGAATGCGGCCGGCCACGGACCGCGCGCGCCGCGCTTGCATTTTTCCCGGAACCTGAACAGGATTGCCAGCTCGAACTTCGCGGGAGGCCAGCCAAAGCAGTGATTGGGCAGAGACGCATGATCAACATCCGGCGGGGTTTGGATTTGCCGATCTCCGGGGCTCCCGAGCCAACCATCGCGGACGGTCCGCGGGTCCGTTCCGTCGCCCTCGTCGGTTTCGACTACCACGGCATGAAGCCGACCATGGCGGTGCGGGTGGGGGACGAGGTCAAGGTCGGGCAGGTCCTGTTCGCCGACAAGAAGACCGAAGGGGTTCGCTACACCGCGCCGGCCGCCGGCGTCGTCGCCGCGATCAACCGGGGCGAGCAGCGCGTGTTGCAATCGGTGGTCATCGACGTCGAGGGCGACGCCGCCGAAACCTTCGCCCGGTACGACCCCGCGCAACTGGCCGGCCTGTCGGGTGCAGCCGTCCGGGAAAACCTGCTCGAATCCGGACTGTGGACCGCGTTCCGCACCCGCCCGTACAGCAAGGTCCCCGTTCCGGACAGCACGCCCCATTCCATCTTCGTGACCGCCATCGACACCCAGCCGCTGGCGGCCGATCCCGTCGCCGTCATCCGCGAGCGGCCCGAAGACTTCGTTCGGGGCCTCACGCTGTTGAGCCGTCTGACCGAGGGACCGGTCTTTCTCTGCCAGGCGGCGGGCGCCGATCTTCCCGGCGGCGACGGCGAACGGATCGTGACAGCGGAATTCAGCGGCGTCCATCCGGCCGGCAACGCCGGCACCCACATTCACTTCCTGGACCCGGTGAGCGCGCGCAAGACCGTGTGGACCATCGGCTATCAGGACGTGATGGCCATCGGTCGGTTATTCACCACGGGAACATTGCCCGTCGAGCGCGTCGTCGCCCTGGGGGGACCGCAAGTGGAACAACCCCGACTGTTGCGCACCCGCTTGGGCGCCAATCTGGACCACCTGACCGCGGGTCAATTGCAACCGGGCCACAACCGGGTCATTTCCGGCTCGGTGTTCGGAGGCCGCGCCGCGCGCGGTCCCGTGGCGTTCCTCGGGCGCTACCATCAACAGGTATCGGTGCTGGCCGAAGGCGACGACCGCCCGTTGCTGCACTACCTCCGCCCCGGCTTCGACTGGTTCTCGGTGATGAGAATTTACGTTTCCAGCCTGTCAAAAGGAAAACGGTTCGACTTCACCACCACCACCAACGGCAGCGAGCGGCCCATGGTCCCGGTGGGTTCCTACGAGAAAGTCATGCCGCTGGATATTCTGCCGACCCAACTGCTGCGGGCCTTGATCGTCGGCGATACCGAAACCGCGCAGGATCTCGGGTGCCTGGAGCTGGATGAAGACGATCTGGCGCTATGCACCTTTGTGTGCCCCGGCAAATACGAGTACGGACCGATTCTCCGCGACAACCTGACGCGCATCGAACGAGAGGGCTGAGGCATGGGTTTGCGCCGCACGCTGGACCGGCTGGAGCCGCACTTCCTCAAGGGCGGCAAATGGCACGGCTGGTATCCGCTCTATGAGGCCATCGATACGATTTTATATCGTCCGGCCAGCGTCACTAAAACGACCGCCCACGTGCGGGATGGCATCGATCTCAAGCGGATCATGATCACGGTCTGGCTGTGTACCTTCCCCGCGATGTTTTACGGCATGTACAACATCGGCTTTCAGGCCAACACGATCATGGCCGAGATGGGGCTCACCGCGGTCGAGGGCTGGCGCGGTGCCGTGCTCGGCGGGATGGCCGGGTATGACCCCGACCGCATCTGGGATTGTCTGTGGCACGGCGCCGCGTACTTCGTGCCCATTTACGCGGTCGTGTTCGTGGTAGGCAGCTTCTGGGAAGTCCTGTTCGCGATCAAGCGCGGTCACGAGGTCAACGAGGGCTTTTTTGTCACCTCGGTGCTGTTCGCCCTGATTTGTCCGCCGGATCTGCCGCTGTGGCAGGCGGCGCTCGGCATCAGCTTCGGCGTGGTGATCGGTAAGGAAGTGTTCGGCGGCACCGGCAAGAACTTCCTCAATCCCGCGCTGGCCGGGCGCGCTTTTCTATTCTTCGCCTATCCGGCGGACTTGTCCGGCGACGCGGTGTGGACGGTGGTCGATGGTTACACCGGGGCCACCGCGCTGGCGGTCGCGGCGCAGGAAGGACTGCCGACCCTGCAAAGTCAGTTGACCTGGCTGGATGCGTTCTTCGGCAACATGCACGGCTCGATCGGCGAGACCTCCACCCTGGCGATCCTGCTGGGCGGCGTGGTCCTGCTGGTGACGGGCATCGCGTCCTGGCGCATCGTGTTCGGGGTCATGGCCGGCATGGTGGTCACCTCCCTGCTGTTGAATCTGATCGGGTCCGAGACCAACCCGATGTTCGCCATGCCCTGGTACTGGCATCTGGTGCTGGGGGGGTTCGCCTTCGGGATGATCTTCATGGCCACCGATCCGGTCTCCGCGGCCATGACCGAGGTCGGCAAGCTCTGGTTCGGGGCGTTGATTGGGTTCATGGTGGTGGTGATTCGGGTGCTCAACCCGGCGTTTCCGGAAGGCATGATGCTCTCGATTCTGTTTGCCAACCTGTTCGCCCCGTTGATCGATCATGCCGTGATGCGGGCCAACATCAAGCGGAGGTTGGCGCGTGGCTAACAACGACACGATCAAAAAGACCGTGACGGTCACCTTGCTGTTATGCCTGGTGTGCTCGATCATCGTGTCATCGGCGGCGGTGTTGCTGAAACCGTTGCAGATCGCCAATCAGGCTCTGGACGCCAAGCGCAATGTGCTGGCGGTCGCCGGGTTGATGGAGCCCGGCCAGAGCGTGGAGGACCTCTTCGCCGCACGCGTGACCGCCCGGGTGGTCGATCTCAATACCGGTGAGTTCACCGACGCGGTCGACCCCGCCGCTTACGATCAACGCCGGGCGGCCAGGGACAGCCAGTTGTCGCGGCGGTTGAGTAGAGACGACGATCTGGCCAGGATTAACCGTCGGGAGGATTACTCCGTGGTCTATCTGGTGGAGGAGGAGGGGCGGTTGCAAACCGTCATCTTGCCGGTTCGGGGATTCGGCCTCTGGTCGACCCTCCACGGTTTTCTGGCCCTGAAAGCCGACGGTCGGACGGTGCAGGGCCTGGGATTTTACGAGCATGGCGAAACGCCGGGCCTGGGTGGCGAGGTGGATAATCCCCAGTGGCGAGCCCAATGGACGGGCAAGCAGGTGTTCGATGCGGATGGAGAGGTGGCCATTCAAGTGCTGAAAGGCCGGGTGGACCCGCAATCCCCCAAGGCGCGGTATCAGGTCGACGGCTTGTCGGGGGCGACTCTGACCACGCGCGGGGTGCAAAATCTGCTGCATTTCTGGTTGGGCGAGCAGGGCTACGGGCCGTTCCTCGACCGATTGCACGAGGGTGAAGCGTGATGATGAAACCCAAAGAACTGTTATTGGCTCCGATCTTCAAAAACAACCCCATCGCCCTGCAAATCCTGGGCATCTGTTCGGCTCTGGCGGTGACCAGCAGTCTCAGGGTGACCCTGGTCATGTGCGTGGCGCTGACCTTGGTGACGGCGTTCTCCAATCTGTTCGTGTCGATGGTGCGCAACCATATTCCCAATAATATTCGCATCATCGTGCAGATGACGATCATCGCGTCCTTGGTGATCGTGGTCGATCAGGTGCTCAAGGCGTATCTCTATGAGATCAGCAAGCAGCTCTCGGTCTTCGTGGGCTTGATCGTCACGAACTGCATCGTGATGGGCCGCGCGGAAGCGTTCGCCATGAAACATCCGCCACTGCCGAGTTTTTTGGATGGGATCGGCAACGGCCTCGGCTACAGCGCCATTCTGATCGGGTTGGCGACGATTCGGGAACTGTTCGGTTCCGGGACCTTGCTGGGTTATGAAGTACTACGGCTGGCCTCCAACGGCGGCTGGTATGTACCCAACGGGATGTTGTTGTTGCCGCCCAGCGCCTTCTTTTTGATCGGCTTGTTTATCTGGGTCATCCGCACCTATCACAAGGAGCAGGTGGAAACCGTCGAGTACCCGATGGCGCCGAACACCCAGGACTTGAGCGCGGAACGGGCTCCAGCGACCCATTGATTCCGGGTAACGGAGCGATGCGGAACGCGAACCTCATCCGGGAGAATCGAGTGTGGAATATTATCTGAGCCTGTTCGTGCGGTCGGTTTTCGTGGAAAACATGGCCCTGGCCTTCTTCCTGGGGATGTGTACCTTCCTGGCGATTTCGAAAAAAATCGGCGCCGCCGTTGGGTTGGGTATCGCGGTGATTGTGGTCCAAGTCATCACGGTACCGATCAATAATCTGTTGTACACCTACGTGCTCGCCGACGGGGCGCTGGCTTGGGCGGGTTTGCCGGACGTCGATCTGAGCTTTCTGGGCTTGTTGACCTATATCGGCGTGATCGCGGCCATCGTCCAGATTCTCGAAATGTTTCTGGATCGCTATGTCCCGGTTCTCTACAACGCGCTCGGGGTTTTTCTACCGTTGATCACGGTGAATTGCGCGATCCTGGGCGGTTCGCTGTTCATGGTCGAACGCCACTACAACTTCGCCGAGAGCGTGGTTTATGGGGCCGGTTCCGGAGTCGGTTGGGCGCTGGCCATTACGGCGCTGGCGGGCATTCGCGAGAAAATGAAATACAGCGACGTCCCCGAAGGTCTGCGGGGCTTGGGGATTACTTTTATTATCGTCGGCTTGATGTCCTTGGGCTTTATGTCGTTCGGCGGCATCGACCTGTAACCAGCGCAACGGGGTCCCGACATGTACGTTGAAATCGTTCTGGGCGTGGTCATGTTCACGGTGATCGTCCTGATGCTGGTGGCGGTGATTTTGAGCGCCAGGGCCAAACTCGTGAGCAGCGGCAACGTCGCCATCGAGATCAACGGCGAGAAGACTCTGACCGTGCCCGCCGGCGGCAAGCTGTTGCAGACGCTGTCCGGCGCGGGGCTGTTTCTGCCGTCGGCCTGCGGAGGGGGCGGCACCTGCGCGCAATGTCGCTGCATCGTGGAATCCGGCGGTGGCTCGATGCTGCCCACGGAAGAAAACTATTTCACCCGACGGCAGGCCAGGGAGGGCTGGCGGCTGTCCTGTCAGACGCCGGTCAAGCAGGACATGGTGATTGAAGTCCCGGAAGAGGTGTTCGGCGTCCAGCGCTGGGAATGCACCGTCGAGGCCAATCCGAACGTGGCGACCTTTATCAAGGAACTGACCCTGCGCTTGCCGGAGGGGGAAAACGTGGCGTTTCGGGCGGGCGGCTACATGCAACTGGAATGTCCGCCGCACCATGTGAGATTCAGGGATTTTGCCATCGAGGAACGATTCCGCAGCGACTGGGAGCGTTTTGGATTGTTCGAATTGGAATCGAAAGTCACTGAACCGGTCATTCGGGCCTATTCGATGGCGAACTATCCCGACGAAAAAGGGATTGTGAAATTCAATATTCGCATCGCCACGCCGCCGCCCGACACCAAGGCGGTGAGACCTGGAATCATGTCGTCTTATGCGTTCGGTCTCAAACCCGGCGACCCGATGACCGTGTACGGCCCCTTCGGCGATTTCTTCGCCAAGGAGACCGACGCCGAAATGGTTTTTGTGGGCGGCGGCGCGGGCATGGCACCCATGCGCTCGCATATTTTCGACCAGTTACGGCGCTTGAAATCCAAACGCAAGATTTCCTTCTGGTACGGTGCCCGCTCGTTGCGCGAGTTGTTCTACAGGGAAGAATACGATCAACTGGCGGCCGAAAATGAAAACTTTACCTGGCATGTCGCCCTGTCCGATCCCCAACCGGAAGATCACTGGAACGGGTATACGGGCTTTATCCATAACGTGCTGTATGAAAACTATTTGAAGGATCATCCGGCGCCGGAGGATTGTGAATACTACATCTGCGGTCCACCGATGATGAACGTCGCCGTCATCAAGTTGTTAAAGGATCTAGGGGTCGAGGATGAGAACATCATGATGGACGATTTCGGCGGCTGAGTTAAGGAGGGTTTTTAATGATGGGCACACTGCTGGCGACGCTGCTGGTGATGGTGTTGGTGATCTTGGCCATGTCGGTCGGGGTGCTCTTCGGGCGCAGCCCCATCAAGGGTTCCTGCGGTGGGGTGGGGCGAGCGCTGGGGGAAAAGGACTACCGGTGCGAAGTCTGCGGCGGCGATGAAAGCCGGTGCGAGACCGGGCGGCAACGCGGTGATCGGTCGAAGGAGAGTCTGTAGTTGATGACGCTCAAAGCTCACTTAATCACTGGAAAATTTACAGGAGGAAGAATCGACTGCGTCATCCGGAGTGGTGACGATGGCGTCTTGCCAACCCGGTGGCGCGGGTTTTGATCGCCGTTATAATTACCGCTTG
>REEE01000078.1 GCA_007695245.1 Candidatus Competibacteraceae bacterium
ATCGGTTTCGACGCCCAGAATCAGGCTCAAGGTCGGGATCAGCCGTTCGGCGCGGTCCAGATCCCAGTCCGCCGCGGGCGCGGCGGCGGTCGGCGTCGCCGCCGGGCGCTCCGCGTCCCTCCGGACCCGTTCGCCGATCCGGCGGCGCTCCGGTGGGGGGAAGGTGGAAAAGGTGCGGCGCACCAGCGGCAACACCTGGATGAAATGGTCGGCGCTCAGCCCGACCACCCACTGATCCAGCAGTTGGAACAGCGCTTCGTCGTGCGCCAGGAGCATTCCGCCGCCGCCGAGAAACCCTTCCAGCCAGGCGGCGGCGGCTTCCGGCGGAACGGCCCGGCTGAGGGCGCGGCTCATCCGGTCGGCGGCGTCGGCCCGCCGTTCGTCGAGCAGGAGACGGGCGGCCAGGCCGCGCACCCGTGCGTGGACCCCGTCGGCGTCAGCGAGCCGCCCGAGCACGGTCGTCCAGTCGGCGAGCCGCTCCGGTCGGTCCACCCATTTAAGCGCGGCGTGCAGCGCGCCGATATGGCCGGCCATGGCGGCGGCGGCCTCGTCATCGAGCGCCTGACAGGCGGCGGCCAGACCGATGCAGACGCGAATCGCCAGACCGTCGAGGACGTGCAACACCTGAGCGGCGTCGGTCTGTCGCACGTCGCCGTAGCGCGAGACTCGCGCCAGCGGCGGAATCGCCGCCATCAGTTGCGGGATATCGCCGGTGAGCGCCGCGCGATTTTCCAGCTCCCGCATCGCGACCGCCAGTGCGGCGGGCAGATCGGCCAGCAACAGCTGATCGACCAACTCGGTCAGCGCCGGCAGATCGCGCGCCTCCAGCGCCGTCCGTTGCGCCAGCGCCGCCGCCGCCTCGGCGACCGTGTTGCCGTAAGGGGCCGCTTCCAGCACCGCCAGCGCGAATTCCGGTTGCCATTGCAGCGTCCAGGTTTCCCAGAACGTCCCCTTGCCGCCGCGCGCCTCGGTCACTTCGCCCCAGGGGACCCGCAGCAGCCGCAACCGGTGCAGGAACTGGCTGCGGGCCAGGTCGTTTTCGGCGCGCAGGTCGAGTCGGAGCGTCTCCCGCGCGGCGCTGACCTTGAGACGAAGGGTTTTCCGTCGCTGATCGAGGTCGCGTTGGAGCGGCACGGTCGGCGCGCCGTCCGCGACCGTACCGAGCCGGTGGCCGACGAGCAACTCGCGTTGGATCAGCCGCAGCGGCGCGTCCTCGCCGGTCGTCAGCACCGTGCCGGCCGCTTCCAGCAGCTCGTTCAACCCCGGCGCCGGACGCTCGCGCAGCGCGGCCAGCATGTCCGCCAGCCGGACGCATTCGATCAGATGCGCCGACGAGCAGTCGAGATCCGCCGCGCGCAGCAGCCGGGCGACCCGAGCGAACCAGGCGGTCGGCGCCGCTCGCCCGCCGCTTCGCCACAGATGCTCGTACCAGGCCGGCGATTCCACTCCGGCTCCGTAACCGCTGGCGGCGGCCAGGCGGTCGTAGGTCCACGGAATCCAGGTCGCTTCGACCTTCAGTTTGGGCAGCCCCTTGAGCAGCTCGCGATCCGCGCCCGCGCCCGGCAGCCGGGCCAACGCCGGCACATGCCACGCGCCGCACACCACGGCGATTCGCTCGCGGCCCTCCTTTTGCGCCGCCCGGATGGTTCCGCGCATCGCCGCCTCGCGCAGGACTTCGCGCCGCGCCTCGAAGGCATCGGCCGGCGGCGGCGTCTCGGCCCGCGCCGCGGTCAGCGCTTCCGCGATCGCGGCGAACAGATCCGCGCCATCCTGGCGCTGCTCGACCGTGTGTTCCCACCATTCCTCGCCGCCGCCATAGCCCGCCGCCCGGCCCAGCCAGTCGAGGGGATCATGGCGCAAGTCCGGCAGGTCCTCGGACTCCTCGACGGACTCCTCGACGGACTCCTCGACGGACTCCTCCAAGTCAACCACGGCGTCGGACGGAATCGGGTCCACCGTTTCGTGTTCCTTGGCCAGGGCCAGCGCGTGGGTTTGCGGCAAGTCCATGAAGCGCGCCGGCACGCCGTTGCGCGCCGCGTAACGCAGCGCCTGCCATTCGGGGGAGAACTCGGCGAAGGGATAAAACACCGCGTGGCGCGGCTGTTCGGGCGCGTAGAGCAACAGCGCCACCGGCGGCTCCATGCCCTCCGCCCCGGCCAGGGCCAGCAGGCTGTCGGCTTCCGGCGGTCCCTCGATCAGGACGCAGTCCGGCCGCAACTCCTCCAGGGCGCGCGCCAGGCTGCGGGCGCAGCCGGGGCCGTGGTGGCGGATGCCGAACAGGTGAACGTCGCCGGTCGTCATTCAATCCAGCTCGCGGCAGGCCCGATACAGATCGCGCCAATCGTCGCGTTCCTTGACCACGGTTTCCAGATACTCCCGCCAGACCATGGCGTCCTGCACCGGGTCTTTCACCACCGCGCCCAGCAGGCCGCTGGCGAAGTCGCCGGCCGTGAGCTGACCGTCGCCGAAATGCCCGGCCAGCGCCATGCCGCTGTTGATCACCGAGATCGCCTCGGCGGTGCTGAGGGTGCTGGTGGGCGATTTGAGTTTGGTTTTGCCGTCGCGGGTCACCCCGCTCCGCAGCTCGCGAAAAATTCGCACCACGCGGCGGACCTCCTTGAGCGCCGGCGGCTCGGCCGGCAAGTCCAGCGCCCGCCCCAGCTCCGCGACCCGCTTTTGCACGATGGCGATTTCCTCGTCCTCGGTGGCCGGCAGCGGCAGGATCACGGTGTTGAACCGCCGCTTCAGGGCGCTGGACAGTTCGTTGACGCCCTTGTCGCGGTTGTTGGCGGTGGCGATGACGTTGAAGCCCCGGGTGGCTTGCACCTCGCCATTCAATTCCGGGATCGGCAGGGTCTTTTCCGACAGGATGGTGATGAGCGTGTCCTGCACGTCGCTGGGAATCCGGGTCAATTCCTCCACCCGGGCGGTCTTGCCCAGTTCCATCGCCCGCATCAGCGGACTGGGGGTCAGGGCCGCACGCGATGGACCTTGCGCCAACAGCAGCGCGTAGTTCCAGCCGTAGCGCAGTTGCTCCTCGCTGCTGCCGGCGGTGCCTTGAACGAGCAGAGTCGAATCGCCCGATACCGCGGCGGCGAGGTGTTCGCTGACCCACGATTTGGCGGTGCCGGGGACGCCGTACAGCAGCAGCGCCCGGTCGGTGACCAGGGTGGCGACGGCGATTTCCATCAGGCGGCGGTTGCCGATGTATTTCGGCGTGACCTCGAAGCCGTTGTCCAGCCGGACCCCCAGCAGGTAGTCGGTCACGGCCCACGGGCTCAGCGCCCAATTCGTCGGGCGCTGGCGGGTATCGGCTTTCTGGAGTTCGTCCAGTTCGTGCGCGAACTGGATTTCGGCGTGCTGGCGGAGGACCGGGGTCATGGGTTATCTCTTGGGGGCTGGGTCTATTCGTGGATTCAGGTCACAGGTTGTCCAGCGGGCTGACCACGCCCTGGCCGCCGCGATTGAGGACGTGAGTGTAGATCATGGTGGTCGACACATTGGAATGGCCGAGCAATTCCTGCACGGTGCGAATATCTTGGCCGGTTTCCAGCAAATGCGTGGCGAAGCTGTGGCGCAGGGCGTGGCAATTGGCCGGCTTGGTCAGCCGGGCCGCCGTCGCCGCCTGCTTCACCGCCTTCTGCAAGCCGTTTTCATGCAGGTGATGCCGCCGGATCGCCCCGCTCCGGGGGTCGACCGACAGCCGCCCGCTGGGAAAGACGTATTGCCAGCTCCATTCCCGGGCGGCGTTCGGATACTTCCTGGCCAGCGCGGACGGCAGAAAGACCTCGCCGTGACCCTGGCGCAGATCGGCTTCATGCAGCGCCCGGACCTGTTCGAGATGCGCGCGCAGCGGTTCGCTCAGTGTGTCGGGCAACGGTGTCACCCGGTCCTTCTGGCCCTTGCCGTCCCGCACGACGATCTGGCGGTAGGCGAAGTCCACATCCTTGACCCGCAAGCGCAGACATTCCATCAGGCGCATCCCGGTTCCGTACAACAGCGACGCCATCAACCGGTACACGCCTTCCATCGGCTCCAGCAAGCGCAGCACTTCGCCCCGCGTCAACACCACGGGCAGCCGTTGCGGGCGTTTGGCGCGGATGAAGGCGCCCAGATCGCCGAGCGGTTGCTCCAGCGCCTGGTCGTAAAAAAACACCAGGGCGTTGAGCGCTTGATTCTGGGTGCTGGCCGCGACGTTGCCGCGTACCGCCAGCGTCTCCAGAAAGGACACCACGTCCGCCGCGCCCGCCGCGCGCGGGTCCCGGTGGCCGATGAAGGCGAGGAAGCGTTCGGTCCAGGATCGGTACGCCTCTTCGGTGCGGATCGAATAATTGCGTTGCCGAATCACCGTGACCAAGCGATCAATCACTGTCGTTGGGTTTCCTGCTTCCGCACCCTCAGCAGGCGTCGCGCTGTTGGGTGGCGGCAATCGCGGTTGGCTTGAAGCCCGCGCAATCGTGGGATGATTCGCTGGCAGGGTTCGCGCTGAATCCCGCCAGAAGTCCCAATCCACCTCGCGCAACCACGGCACGCCCACCAGTTCGAACAGTTTCTGGATAGCATCGACCGATTGGCGGAATTGCCAGTCGCTGATTCTGCCTATTTTGCCAAGATCCGAGAGGTGCCGGTGAATGTCGGCCGGAGTGTGCTCCAGGAGGCGCCGCTCGGGGTTGGCCTTGATGTAGGCCTCGGCCCGGATCACGTACCACCGGTCCGCCGGTGGCTTTATACCTTGTTTGTGCAGTAATTCCAGATACCGGTCCCAGAAACGGCGAACCGCGTCGGCAGGGCTTGACAGGGTGGCGGACATGGACTAATTTCTTTATATTGGATGGTTTTGCCTTACCGTTAGGGAATTAAAGCTATGCAGATGATTAGCGTAAGCTATTACATTGATTCTGTCTAGTGCTCTATCGGCGCATTCTGTCTAATCAACTGTTCGATCACCGAAGAGGTCTCTCACGGAGGCGCGGAGACACGGAGATGGATGAGAATGATAGGTGCATCCGACGCACAAGAAGCAATTGCTCACCTACCTGAAGCTGACTGGTTTGAAACTCGGGTATTTGTTGAACTTCGGAGAGGCGCTGATGAAGAATGGCATCACTAAGCCATCAACGGCAATCTCTCATGATTTCTCCGTGTCTTTGTGCCTCTGTGAGAAAAAAGATCGAACAAGGCGCTCAACCGGACGCCTTCGGCGCCGGTTAGCTTGAACGTTCGATCACCGAAGAGGTCTCTCACGGAGGCGCGGAGACACGGAGATGGATGAG